>DATMXY010000282.1:0-18898 GCA_035561275.1 Anaerovoracaceae bacterium
GTCTTGCAATGGCCGTTTCCGACGACGTCGATTATTTTTCAAACGTTCTGGCGCTGACGGCTTCGATATTTTTGTCGGCCATATCGGTGGGAACAGGGATCATTTTTCTGCTGCATGAAAACAATCAGCCGTCCTGTCCGCCGGGAGAAGAAAAAAAAGACCCCATCATCGACATAGCGGCCTGGGTCTTTATTATCTGGGGGACGCACAAAGGCTTCTACAATTATGTTACGCCCGACTTCAACGCCTCTTCCTGGAATTATATCAGTTCAATTTTTCTGACAAACATCCTGAACATTGCACTGATTTTAGTACATTCGGCAAAAAGTAATTTTGAAATCACGGAAAGCGAGCGGCTGTACAGGCTCCTCGCCGTGAACTCAAGAGACGCCATCGCTAAAATTTCTCTTCTGCCGAAACCGAATTTCGTCTACATCAGTCCTGCCGTCCGGGAAATTACAGGCTACTGTGAAGAGGATTTTTACGGGCAATCAAACTTCTTCCTCGGTATCATCGCGGAGGAGGACCGTCCCCGATACCGGGAGTATCTGCAGGGTATCCGGGAGATAGACAGCAAAATCACGTTTCAGATGCGCCGAAAGGATAAAGCGATGATATGGATCGAGCAGCACTCCACGCTGGTCAGGGACGAAGGCGGAACGCCGCTCTATGTAGAAGCAATCCTCAGGGACGTGTCCGACCGGATCCTTGTCGAAGAAAATCTTTTTAACTCCGAAATATCGCGGAGAAAGCTGCTGGCCAATATTTCACATGAGCTGAAAAGCCCGATCACCTCGATCATCGGTTACCTGTCGGTGATCCAGGACAATCTCCTCTCCACGCCCCAGGAGGCGCTGAAATTTGTCAAGACATGCCTTGATAAATCCATTACGCTCAACGAGCTGATCCAGGACTTGTTTGAGCTGTCCAAGCTCGAGGCAAAGCAACTGACCTTTCAATATGAGAAAGTAAGCGCCGCCGAATATTTCCTTGGCGCATTCAACAGGTATAAAACCGATATTGAAAAAGCGGGGGCCACCGCGGAATATGAGTTTTTCGGACAAACGGCCGAGGAAATCTACGTCACCGCGGACAAAAGGAGGCTGGATCAGGTTTTTTATAATATTGTCGTAAACGCGTTGAATCATATGGATCGATACTGTGAAATCAAATTTCAGTATAATATCAAATCAGGTTTTCACTGGCCGGAAATCAACAAAGATCGGGATTCCTATGTCGTTTTTGCAGTCAGGGACAGCGGAACGGGGATCCCGAAAAAAGAGCTTTCGCTGATCTTCCGGCGCTTTTACAGATCAAGGTCGTCCACCGGAACCGGAGGAACCGGGCTCGGCCTTGCCATCAGCAAAGAAATCGTTGACCTTCACGACGGGATCATATGGGCGGAAAGCCGCAGCCGCAAGGGCGCCACGCTCTATGTCGCCCTTCCGAAAGCCAGCGCTTAATGAAACGGCGGCGCCGACTGACGCCTGTGGTTTGAACGACGGCGCCGACCGACGCCCGGGAATTGAAAGAGGTGGGAAACATGTCAAATGAAAAAATACTTGTTGTGGACGACGACCGCGATATCGTCGACATCCTGCGGATTTATCTGGAAAATGAGGGCTATCAGTTTTTTTCCGCATCCAACTACGAAGAGGCGTTACGATATACAAAGACCGGAATCGATTTGATCATCCTGGATGTGCTGCTGCCGGGAAAAGACGGGTTCGACATCTGTCTGGAGTTGAGGAAAAGCATTACCGCGCCAATTTTGTTTTTAAGCTGCAAAAACGATGAAATGGATAAGATCATCGGCCTGTCTGTCGGCGGCGACGACTATATCGAAAAACCCTTTCTGCCGGGAGAACTGATGGCCAGGATCCGTTCCAACATCAGGCGGTCAACAAGTTATTCCGCAGGAAAACAGAACAGTGCCATTTCCCTCGGCGCCCTGAGGCTGGATCCCGTGAACCGGGAGGCGGCGATACAGGCAAGGCCGATTCAGCTGCTTCCGAAAGAATTTGATATCCTCCATCTTTTCTGCCGGAATCCGAACCGGTTATTCACCAAAGAAGAAATTTTTGAATTCGTCTGGAAAGACCGCTCCTTTGAAACCGACGTGAACACGATCATGGTTCATATCAGCAATCTGAGAAAAAAAATGGGTTCGAACCCCTCTTCACCCCAGATCATTACAATTAAAGGATTGGGATACAAGCTAGTGTGGCGGGAAGCATCCAAAGCCTCATTATAACCTCATTATAAATCGTAGACTTTCTGCCAATGGTCAAACAGTTCGTCCACATGCTTCTGTTTGCCAAAGAGAAAACCGCAAAGGACATGGATGATGACATTTGCCATCAGTCCGACCATTCCGGGCGACCAGCCTCCTGCCCATGCGATTGCCGCCGGAAAGACATTCCCCAGTATCGCGATGACAATCCCGGAGATCATCCCCGCACCGGCGCCGATCAGATTGCTTTTTTTCCAGTACAGGCCGACTAAAAGAGGAACGATCGCCTGCACGACAAAGTCGTACATCAGCTGCGCGATAAAAAGAAGATTGGGGATGTTGATCGACGCGATATAAAGAGAAAGCGTTCCCGCCGCAATCGTCGCGCCTTTGGCATACTTCAGCATTTCTTTTCTTGTGGCTTTATGAAATATCCCTCCGATCCAATCCTTCGAAATAATCACCGCCGAGGTGTTGATCACCGCCGACACGGTGGACATGCTGGCACACAGCGCGACAACGGCGGCCAGACCGAGGACCAGGTTGCCGCCATAGGTACCTGCGATCCAGAAAAACGACACGTCCGGGTTTTCCGGAAAACCGGGAAGTAACGTTCCGCCAAGGGCAAGGAGCAGCAGGAGGAAAAAATTCGGTATCCCGATAACCGGTGCAAAGCAGGTCGTCTTTCTGATCGTTCTGTAGCTGTCTGCAAGATAAAGCAGGCGGAATATGCCGGGCAGACAGAATGCGCCAAGTGTGCTGGTAATGATCACCGACGACCAGTAAAGCCCGTCATACCTTTTCGGCAGAACAAGAAGCTCCGGCTTTTTCTGACTGACGAGATCGAATAAAGGAGCAATCCCCCCGTAGGTCTTCCAGATCAGAAATCCTGTGATACAGATGCCCAGCACTGTAAAACAGATCGCTTGAATGGCACTTCCTATGGCCGCCCCCCTGGCTCCTCCGTAAAAAGTATAAATAATGATATACAGGCAAATGATGACCATACCAAGATTGTAGTCAATCACATTTCCCGTTGCGGCCGAAATCGTATAGCCTACCGCTTTCATTTCCAGAATGATCCATGGAAACCAGAAGAAAAATGTAAGAATTGAAAAGATGTGCCTGAATAAGGGGCTCTGATATCTCAATTCGATCAGGTCCGCCTGGGTTTCCAGCTGATAAAGTTTACTCCAGGTCCATACAGGCTTTGCCATGAAGTAGAAAATCACAAGGCTGGCCATGGAATAAAGGAGCAGATATTGCGCAAAGAGACCTACGCTGGCAGAGGTGCTGAACCAGGTGATATAGGCGGTACCTACATACCAGTATCCAAGATAGGTCCAGCTGTAGAACACAAATCCGAAACTTCTGTTGCCGACGCTGTACGCCTCGAAACTGTCCGGCGTCTTATGCAGCCGGAAGATTATAATCATATTGATCGCAAGGAATACGATAATGCAGGTTATGATCACGTGTATTCCGGTCATCGAGGGTTCCCCTCCGTTTTGGATATATTTTTCCGGACGATCCTTTCCTCAGCGAAAAAAAGCAGCAGCAGCCCCGCCGCATTCATCAATATGTAACAAAGGATCATGAATTCAAGACCCGGCAGACCCATGATAAACGGTTCGCTCCGATTAAAAAAAACCATTGAACGCGGATTTGCAATAATCAGGAATAAGACGCCGAAGTAAAGCGTTGCAATCCAGTAAAGCTTCTTTACAGTTATCTTTATCACCCCCCTAATCGGGATCATTGTGATCTCTTCCCGAACTGCTGATTTCAATTTATGTTACAGTTTCTGTTACAGTCTATTTAAGATTATATTTTGCAAGTCTGTCATAAAAGGCGGATCGGCTTAAATTAAGCATCCGGGCCGCCGCGCTCCTGTTGCCGTTCGTTTTCTTGAGAAGATCCAGCAACATTTCCTTTTCAAAATTGATCAGGGAACTGCGGTAGGAGGTATAAGACGCCGCCGGCTCATGCTCCAGCTGGATGATCTGCCCGGGGAGGTTCTCGATTCCGATTTCCCCCTCCCAGACAAAATTCGCCGCGCGTTCTATAGCGTTTTCCAGCTCACGGATATTGCCCGGCCAGGAATATTCCTGCAGGGCCGCTTTAGCCTGTTCATTGATCCCCGTCACCCTTGATCCCAGAATACCGTTGTATTTTCCGATAAACGACTCCGCCAGCGCCAGGACGTCCTCCGGACGGTCTCTGAGCGGCGGCAGGCGGAACTCAATAACATTGAGCCGGTAAAAAAGATCTTCCCGGAATGTTTTTTTCATGATGGCTTCCCGCAGGTCCCGGTTGGTAGCCGCGATGATCCTGACGTCCACCGTTTGCTTGCCGGTGCCTCCCACTCTCGTAAATTCCTTTTCCTGCAGAACCTGCAGCAATTTGGCCTGTATCGATAAAGGCATGTCGCCGATCTCATCCAGAAAGATCGTCCCCATATTAGCCCTTTCAAAATAGCCGGGTTTCCCGTTTTTCAGCGCGCCCGTAAAGGAACCCGGCGCATATCCGAACAGCTCGGATTCAAACAGCGTTTCCGGAATGGACACGCAGTTGACTTTGATAAAGGGATTCTTCGCTCTGGGACTCGCCTCGTGGATACCCCTGGCGAACATGTCCTTCCCCACGCCGCTCTCTCCCGTCAGGAGAACCGTCGAGCTGCTCCGCGCAATAAACAGGGCTTCCTTTTTGATCTTCTTGAATTCCGGGTTATTCGTGACGATCTGGTCGAAACGGCTGCCGCCTCCCCGTTTCTCAAGCTCGGCCCGGTAATACTGCACCTGCTGTTTTAAATAAAACCATTTCCGGGCGATTTCCTCGGTGATCGCATTATCGTTCAGGTACACCGTGCTTACGATGCCGGTGATATCCGTATCTTCATGATTGCTGCCCTTAAACGGAACGTGGGACACGATGCACTGCTTCCCGTCGATGTCGCAGGAATCGACTTCGACGGCTCCGGACTTAGGGATTTTGATGGGAGTGCTTGTCTTCAGAAGCGTTTGTATCGGCGTTCCGATAATCTGCTGAGAAGCCTGGGTAACAAGACGGCAGGCCCTTTCGTTGACATATTTTATCGTTCCTGAAATGTCAGATACGAACACGCCGTCGGAAGATGCGCTCAAAACGCCGTCGATGGTTGTTTTCAGCGCTTTCACCAGCTCCAGCTCCTGCGCTATTTTTTCCATATCCGAAATATCGAGAAAGGCCAGGCTTGAACCGATCTGCTCGTCATTCTCAACGATGGGCACCTGGTTGATGATAACGGGCAAAGATTTCACAGTTCTTTTCAGCCCGATCTGCAGTTGCTCTGACAGTTCGATTTCCGGAAAGAATTCCCCGAGTTTTTTCCCCTTCGCCTCGGAAGCGTTCAGTTGAAACATCCTTTCGGCGGCGGGATTGACCCGCAATATGCAGCCTTCCCTGTCGAGGATGACAATCCCCTCATAGTTCACCCTGAACAGGGATTCCAGCAGGGCGGAGGACGCCATGATCACATTCAGGCTGTTGCGAAGGTATTCGGCCGTGCCGATCATTCCCGCCACTTTATTGGAGCGATCGAGGACTACCACGTAGTCGACCTGGCTTTTCACCACCCTGACCACCAGGGAAATCTCGTCATAGGCATGATCAACCATTAAAAAAACAGGATGATCGACCATATAAGGCGCACAGGGAGCATCCAGGCCCGCGCCTTCCAATAAGGCCTTGAACAGTCTCTTTTTTGGAAACACACCGATCAGGTTTTCATTTTCATCAATCACAGGAAGCGTATTGATCTTAAAATCCAGGTAGTACTCAACGACGGTCCGTAAGGTGTCGTTCGGATGAAGCGCCTTGAAATTTTTGTTCATCATCTGTTCAACCGTCAGCCATGTGGCAGAATTCAAAGAATGGGAACTGTCCATTTTACTCCTCCCTTTCAGTGAGGCTGATCTTAAGGCGTAATTGTTTTTGTTCCTGTTACACCTAGTATAAAAGGAAACCGCCCCTTCGTCAAGATAACGGAAAGGCGTACAAAGAGGCTGACAAAAACATTCTGTCAGCCTTGTAAGCCGTCTCACGGACAACTGTTCGGTGATACTTCAAAATTATTTTTTCATACGGAAATTCAACCTTTGATAACCCTCGGGGTAATCATCTGGTGGACCGCGCAGATACTCTTGGGGTTCTGATAATAAGATCCCACGAATGCCTTGCAGTAATTCCTCAGACCGGTGAGATCGACGATCTCGTCGACAAAGCCTTTTTTCGCGCAGTAAGCCGGTCTTGACTTATCGCTGTACTGCTGAATGATATCGTTCATCCTGGCTATCGTGCCGTCCAAAGGCTTGCCGTCCTCCTCATCCTTCACAAGGCGGCGGGCATAAGACGCCGCCGCAGCCGTCTCTCCGTGCATGACATAGATTTCCGTGGCGGCGGTTCCAAGGGTAAAGGCGTTGTTGTTATTCGCCTGAGGGCCTCCCAGCACATAGTGAGCCGCCGCTGTGCCCTTCCGTAAAACAATTGTCATCATAGGATTATCCGACTGTTCGATGGAATACATCAGCGCCATCCCCAGACCAAGCAGCTCGGCTTTTTCCGCCGGATCGCCGACGTCGATACCGGTGGTATCCTGTACCCAGATCATAGGAATCCGGTCACGGCCGCACAGAGTCACAAACTCGCTCATTTTAATGAGGCCTTCCCGGTACAGCTTCCCGCCGATCCCTTCATAATCGGCATAGTTCGGATAGCCCGCCCCCAGACCTCCCTGGCTGTTCGCGACAAATCCGCACAGAAAGCCGTCAATTTTCGCTAAACCGCAGTACATTTCCGGGCCGTAACCGGGTTTGAACTCCATATGCTCGCTGTTGTCGAAAAGCCTTGCCAGAACCTCCTGCATGGAATAAACGCGCTTTTGATTCAGCGGGATCAGACTGTAAAGGTCACCGGCGGGATATTTCGGCTCCGCCGGTTCCGCCACTCTGAAAAATTGCGGGGCGTATGCGGGCAGAGTGCCCATATACCGTTTGATTTCATCCAGGACCTCTTCTTCCGTATCGCATACGTTCCTGATGAAGCCTGTTCCGTCGTGATGAATCTCTACGCGACCGGGAGGGGTCGCTTTGAATTTTCTGGTCGCATCGATCAAGGCCTGAGCGACTTCGTCGTCGATATATCCTTTCGGAGCCATACCGCTGACGATGCCGGCGCCGCCTACCGCCAGATTGCATTTCTTATGCCCGATCAAAACCGTCGGACTGATGGCATGATATCCGCCGCCGGCCGGATTGGTCCCATAGATACCGACGATGATGGGAATACCAAGCTTCTGCAGTTCGGCATGCCGGAAAAACGGAGTGCCGCTGCCTCTGCGGTTCGGATAAATCTGCTCCTGCTCCATCAGCTTGGCGCCGCTGCAGTTCAGCACCCATACCAGAGGCAGATGCAGCCTCTTTGCGATATCAGTGACCCGGAGGACGTTATCCGCCTGTCCGGAAAGCCAGGCTCCCGCCATTACCTTATTATTGGAAGCAATGATGATGGCCCATTTGCCGGCGATTTTGCCCAGCCCGTCGATCACCCCGGTATTGCCCTCTTCATTTTCCAGCGGATCATAAATGGTGTGCAACGGGCACCAGGTACCCGGATCCACCAGATATTCCAACCTCTGCCACGCGGTCCATTCTCCCTTTTCATTCATAATTTCCGTGGCTTTGCCGTTATTTTTCACCCGTTCAACTTCCTGTGCAATGACAGCTTCCTGTTCTTTTATCTCCTCTATATTCTTTTTAAGGATACGGGCCAATTCATTTCCGATATCCGGCATTTTTGTAAAATAGGGATGTAAAGGATATCCGTATTCTATCATTTTCTTTCTCCTCTCTGACAATTTACAGCAGAAATCTGCGCTGCAGCTGGAAACATGACCATCGGTTACCTGTTGGGCTGGTAGCCGAGCTCGATGCCGGCGACAATGCCCATATGTATGTTGGAGGTTCCCTCCAGGGTTTCAAACTGCTTGGCGTCCCGCAGCCATCTGCCGCATGGGTATTCCGTCGAATAGCCGTAGGAGCCGTAGATCTTCATCGCCGTATTCGCCCCATGGACCGCCGCGTTGCAGCTGAACAGCTTCGCCATGGACGTCTGCTGCTGGCTCGGCAGCTTGTTTTCCTTCAGCCAGGCCGCCCTGTATACCAGGTATTTGGCCGCGTCGTCCTCCAGCTTCATCTCCGCGATCTGCTGCTGAACCATCTGGAATTTCCCGATCTGCTGCCCGAACTGGGTCCTCTCATTTGCATAGTTTACCGCTCCTTCCAGGCAGGCCGCCGACAGCGCCGCCGCTCCCGTGGCACAGCCCATCCTGGTGTTGTTCAGCATCCACATGCAAATCTGAAAGCCTTTGTTCACCGGGCCAAGCAGATTCTCCTTCGGCACCTCCGCGTTCTCAAAGACCAGCTCCGACGTGGGCGCAGTCCACATCCCCACTTTCTTCGTGATAGGGATCCTCGTGATTCCCGGCGTATTGTTGTAATCTATGATAAAGCAGGATAACCCCTTCGGGCCTCCTCCTTCCGTCGTCACCGCATAGACCAGCCCGATGTCGCTCACATGCCCGCCCGAGATCCACATCTTCGATCCGTTCAGCAGCCAGCGGTCTCCCTTGTCCGCCGCAAAAGTCTTCATGGCTCCTACGTCGGATCCCGAGTTGGCTTCGGTCATCGCAAAGCTTCCTACCGCCTTCCCGCTTACCAGGTCCGGGATATGCTTCTGTTTCTGCTCTTCCGTTCCCCACTCGTTGATGGTCATCGCAGGACCCCAGCAGTTTCCGCTGATGGACAGCCTCCACGCAGTATGTACCTTGGCGATCTCATACAGGGCGGTCACCCCTTCCATCCATCCCATGCCGTTTCCGCCGTACTCCTCCGGTATACTCCATCCTAAAAGCCCCAGCTCTCCCATCTTCGCCAGGATCTCCCTGCGGTAGTAGTGGTTTTCTTCATCCTCTTCCACATAGGGAGCGATCTCCTTCTCAGCGAAATTGCGGGTCATATCCTGAACCATTTTTTGCTCTTCCGTCAATCCAAAATCCATAACAGAACCTCCTTTATTCAATTACCGCCAGGAGATCGTCTTCTTCCACCCGGTCTCCTGCCTTGACAAAGATCTCCTTCACTACTCCGGGATCTCCGTATACCACATTCTCCATCTTCATGGCCTCTATGACGAACAGTTCGTCATCCTCGGTAATCATTTGACCCTCTTTGATATTGATTGCCTGGATCTTACCGGCCATAGGACTGGTTAATTTCTCCATTTCACGTACCTCCTTATTTTTTATTGACACTGGAATAATTGATTATTTTATCGCCTTCCAGCGAACCGTTATGAACTTCAGGTCATCAGCCGCATAGGATCCACCTTTGTGGTCAGGATCTCAAGAACTTCCTTCGTCGGAGGTTCCGCTTCCGCCGCGCAGGAGACGTCCATCTCAAATCCGGTATTCTCCCGGACTTGTTCCGGCGTTACGCCAGGGAAGTACTCTGCGAGGTACATTCTCTTGTCCTCGTTTCCGAACAGCATGATTCCCAGTTCTGTGATCACTGCGCGGGGTCCCTTGTTCGGGTCAAGGCCGATCCGTGCCCTGCCCTCCGGACCGTCTATCCAACCGGGGCTTGTGACATAGTCGATTGTTTCCGAGAAACGCCGTTTCTCGTGTTTCATAACTGTGATGGTGTCACAATATGTAGCAATGCCATTTGCGCCGCCGGAACCTGTAAAACGCGTCTCAGGGTGAAAATAATCACCGATACACGTGGAGTTCAGGTTTCCGTACGGATCAACCTGGGCGCCGCCCAGAAAACCCGCGTCTATGCGTCCGTATTTGGCGTATACAGATTGAAACGCGAAATAACGGTATTGCGGCCAGAGGACGCTCGCGGTGTAATTGAGCCTGAGGTCGCTGACGCTGGTCGGAACTTCCTGAGGACGGCCCTCAAAGAGCCCCGCCTCGAAGATCAGATGCGCGCCAGGCGCGTGGGTGTTCAGCGCAAGAGCGGCGCCGATCAACGGAAGTCCCGTGCCGATGATATACGTCTTATTGTCCTTCAGCTGACGGGACAGCGCGACGGCCATCATTTGTTTTGTTGTCCATTCCAAGGCAATCCCTCCTTTCTACCTGCGCTTCAGGCCGGGCACATAACCGTAGCCGGGCTTCACCCTGAGTTCCAGCAGCTTCGACGCGCCCCACTTGCCGAGATACTCTTCCTGGGTGGGGCAGTCGTCAACGTTCTCCTTGATGAATCGATCGAAATCCTCCTGCGTCCTGCTGACCTTCTCATATTCGATGAAGAATCGCGCATCGTAGTCGTAATAGTTGAAACACTGCGTCGGGTGCGCGCCGTAGGGCAGGTGCACAACGGCGTCTATGCAAAGCCCGGTCAGCGTATTCAGTTCGGGATTGTGCCGGATCTCGTCGTTGTCGACCAGTGTGTCACAGGATACGATGGTGTATTTAGCCGCCATCGCGATGTCCATGTCCTGAAATTGAGGGCCTATAATGCGGCAGGTCCCGTCCGGACTGGCAACCTGAGCGTGCACGATGGCTGCGTCAATTTTGGGCGTCGGCACAAGGCAAAGCTGGCTGCCCGGATTGAACGGATCCTCCTGAATGATGAATTTTTTCAGCGGCAGCTTCGGATGCCTTTTGCGTTCCTCTTCGCTGATTCCCCACTTTTCCACCATGTCGGATCCGAGCATATTTTTGATGGGGACATAGGTAAATCCAAGGGCTGCTCCGTGGTAGGCAATGGTCTGAACATCGAGGCTGTAATCGTCGTATAACAGCGTTCCGTTCTCGACGCCGGCGCGAAAGCGCCGGCATACCTGAGAGAAGCCTGAGTTTGCGACGTAGGATACCTGGATCGCCGTCACGAGACCCGCTCCGATGAGCATATCCACGTCGCCGCCCGACGGTCCCCCTTCAAGGTACAGATTTTTTATTCTTTGACGGATGATCTCCCGGACCAGTCCGTAGGGACGCCGATTCGTCACAAACCCACCGATGGCGAGACAGTCGCCGTCATGCAGAAAATTCCTGATCGCGTCCGCCGCACTCATGAGCTTATCCATCGTAAACACCTCCTCCTGTTTTGAAAATATCTTCTGCGTCCGTCATTCCATAACCTTAGCCTTTCTCTCAGGAAGCTCATCCACGCTCCTGCCGGGGAGGATGAGGGAGAAGATCAACGTAACGAAGAAGGCGCAGATAACGGCTGCATACGTCTCGGTGATGATGTCGGAGATCGGATAGTGACCGGTGGACATCTGAACGACCTTCCACGTGACCGCGGCCACCGCTGTGACGATCATGCCGACGATGGCGCCCCGCGTGGAAGCTTTCTTCCAGAAGATCCCGAGCAGCAGAACGATGAACAGTGAGCCGCGCATGGAGTATGCCGTATATACAATGTCCAGGACCGCCTGCAGGTTGACCAGAGCGATTGCTCCCACCGCGCATATGACGCCCGAAATCGCCGTCAGAATACGCGTCATGGTAAGCAGCTGCCTGTCTGTGGCGTCCTTTTTGATCGCCCTTTGATAGACGTCCTTCGAGATCATCGTGCCCGCTGCCAGAATGATCGGGGACACCGTGGAAAGGATTGCCGCAAGGATTGACGCGAGAACGATGCCGCCGATGATTGGCGGCATATTCATCATGAGCGTCGGGAGCGCAAGCTTAGCTTCCGTGACGTTGCTTCCGGCCATGTCGAGCAGATTTCCGTGTTCCGACTGTACGCGGGCAGCCATGCCGAGGAGGGCGGTAATGATGCCGAAGGGCGCGGTACAGATTGCCGTCAGATAGGAAGCCTTACGCGCCGTATGGACGTCCCGTGCCGCCAGCACGGGCTGGAGTCCGGCCTGTGCCGTACAGGCGCCGAGCAGCGACGCGATGATCCACGAACTGACCTTCGGTGTTCCGATGGTAAGCCAGTTGAAGAAGCGGACCTCCGTTCCCTCGGAAGCAAGGCGCTGTTCGATCTGATGGATGCCGTCCGTGAAATCGCCCCACCCGCCAAGCTGATGCACGGCGTAGACGAGTCCGACGATGACGCCGCCGTACATCACGAACAGGTGGATCTTGTTTGTGCTCGTCACCGCGTTCATGCCGCCGGCCAATGTGTAGACAACAAAAACAATCAGGAAAAAGATAACTGAAACGCTGAAGTTGATGCCGACGAGCGACTCGCCGAGCTTACCCGCGGCGATCATCTGCGACAGTCCGACGGCCAGCATGACGATCGTCAGAATGATCGCAGACACGATCCTGGTCCTGGCCCCAAAAAACTTCTCAACGATGCCGTTGATCGTGATTTCGTTTAAACTTCGGTAGAGTTTTGCGAAACACGACGCAAGGAAGAATACGCCGATCCCGTTTGCGATTGTGTACCAGGCTCCGGAAATACCTGAATTGAAGGCGTACTCTGAAACGCCTGTTGTTGACGTTCCGCCGAGCCACTCTCCCGTCGACGCCGCTACGATGGCAAATACGCCAAGCTGGGTACCCAGAAACGCTTCCCCGGTTTTCGTACGTCTTTGAGCGAGTACTCCGACGACCACGATGATTGCAAAATATGCCAGAATAATAATGATTTGAACCATGTGACAATACCTCTCTTTTCTTTAAGTCTGTAAGTCTGTTCAAAATGTATCCTTCTTTATGCCGTGCAACAACTGTGCCATACAGTAAGAACCGATTCTTTGATCTCCGGGCAATGCCGTCCGATCGGGAAATTACTGAGAGGCTGCTACTTCCTCTACTGAAACACTGTTCCGCATGTAAGGCAAAAATCCCTGCCAGACTGTAAGGTTAGCCTTACAACTGTACGGTTTCCGTGCACATTTGCCTACAGGTTCGGCCGCCGCGTCAATCGCTACAGCAGCGGAATTACTGTTAAATAAATACCTGTAAGAATCGCTGTCGTGATAACGCCGCAGATATTCGCGCCCATGGCGTATTGCAGAATAACACAGCGCTTGTTTATGTACTGCGCTTCCTTTTGGGCTACCTTTGCAGTCGTCGGCACACAGGACACTCCTGCGATCCCGATGACCGGATTGAAATTTTTGTTATTGACCAGATAAACGATATAGCCTCCGATGAGCCCTCCGATTCCGGAAAGGAGAAGCGCAACGATGCCCAGGAAGAGCAGGAGCAAAATTTTGGGATTCAGGATGGTGCTGGCTTCGCACAGTACGCCAAGAAGCAGGCCTAAAAAGAACGTAGCCGTATAGAGGAACACGTCTTCAAGCAATTGCGAATATTTGAGCACGCCGGATTCTTTAATTGCGTTTCCGAGGAAAAAGCTTAGCAGCAGAGGCGCGGCCACCGGGAACAGCAGACAGAGAATCGTACAGGCGACCACGTCAAAAGCGAGCTTCTGACCCGATGTTATGGTTGTCTTTTTTGAGGTTTTCACCACGATGCCTCTCAATTCCTTGGGAATGAGCAGCCTTATCAGGTATGGATATCCCCCGTAGGTCAGGCTCAGGTAAAGATAAGCGACTATGGTGATGGGGACAAAAAGGTCCTTGGCCAGCATCAGCGAGGTAAAAAGCACCATCGGACCGTCGGCGCCCCCAACGACGGAGATCGCCGCCGCCTCGCCGTAGCTCAGGCCCATGGCATGTGCGATGGGGAAAGTCGCAACCGTTCCCAGTTCGGCGAACATCGCGATCAGCATGCTGGTAAAGGGATACCTTAAAACGTTTCCGACGTCGGCCAGCACACCGACTCCCATAAAAACAATGCATGCGATCAGGCCGTTGCTGAACGTAAACGTAAAGATCGGCTGCAGAAAATCAATCTGCAGGATCGACATCAGGCCGTCGGTCTCAGACACGAGGGGGTCCATAAAAAGGGTTCCCGTGGTCGAAGCCGAGAAAAAGAGAACCCCGGCGTTTACGGAGGCCATCCCAAATCCCATAGGAATCATGATCAACGGTTCCAGCGTCCCTTTCTTTCCCAGGTATACCAGGAATATACCTAAAAAGATCAGGACAATCCTGGCGATTGCAATTTTAGGATCCTGATAAAAAAGCGTTCCTATGCCTTGAAACAAATTAGTTAGATTCATATTGATCCCTCACTTTCATTTTTCTGCAGCTATTCTTCACGGGAATCCGTCTGCGCCGCGGAATCCTTTGCCGGGGACAGGCGCCGGATCACAGCTTGCATCCCTTTGATTAAAGCCGCGATCAGGATGGAAATCACGAACCCGGTTAAATAAATTTCCAATGCGATCTGAATGGATTCTGACATGAGCCTTTCTCCTTTCTTAGTTTTTTCAATTGCACACGCTACTTCAGTTCTTTCCTTATGGAAAGAACAAAGATCACTGCGATAACCACAACCAACCCTGCGGTAATCAATAAATTGAACGGCGTTAACTCGATCATCGTTTCTCTCCCTCCTTTTCTATCCTGAACCGCCAGGCGCAAAACCACTGCTCCGGATGATCGTCGGGAGGGCAGCCGATGCACTCGGTCCTGATCCTGGGATCGATGGCCCGTGCAAAATTCGTATACTCTACCATTCCCGCCGATTTGCAGGGATAATCATCCAGTCCCTTGCTTTTACGGGCAGCCTGAACACGGCAGTCATTCATTTGAAACAATATGCTGTCCGGACTCTCCTCTATGGCCGACTGTACGTTTATTTTGGCGTACATGCGCAGCTGCAGCGCCTTTTTCAGCCCTTCTATCCCAGGATATTCCGGCAGTCTTAAAAGCCGCCTGACCGACCAGGCTTCAAAAGGGGAAAACCATGCCCAGCAGGAATCGTTGCACCGTTTTGCGTCAAGCATACCGTACCTGGATTCCACCGACTGGAACCAGACTCCGTCCCCCGCCAGCCAGTTTAGGCCCAGCGCCCCGATCAGCTCCGTCAGCTTTTCCGGCTGCATGCGGAGCAGCGGTTCAGGAATCCCGTCGATCAATTGAAAGCCGAGCAGCTTTCCCAATCGGTTCAACTGAATGCCCCTGCTCCTTTCGTAGACGTCTCCCATGAGCTCAAGGGCCTTCTCAAACCCCATCTGATGTTCTGCCTCCTTGAACCAGAAAACATGGTGCACCAGGGTCCGGTGCAGCATGTCGACGGCCAGTCCCGCGAGCTCTTTCCGGTTTCGTTCTTCCGTTGTAATTTCTCCCGTTCTAAGTTCCTGTTCTTCCATAGAATGATCCTCCCTCAGGACTCTTCAAAAACGCGGAGGTCTTCGCTCCGCGTTAAGTATCATCCGTTCGGATTTCTCTTTTTTCAGCCCAGTTTCCTGAATTCCTCCGTCAAAAGGGGAATGACTTCAAAGAGATCGCCGACGATACCGTAATCCGCCACGTTAAAGATATTGGCCTCGGGGTCTTTATTGATGGCAACGATCACTTTCGAAGTTCCCATGCCGGCAAGATGCTGAATGGCTCCGGAAATTCCGCAAGCGATATAAAGCGTGGGCGAAACCGTTTTTCCGGTCTGCCCGACCTGGAACTTCTGATCGATCCATCCCGCATCCACGGCGGCGCGCGAAGCTCCGACGGCTGCCCCGATCACATCGGCGCATTCTTCCAGGATGCAGTAATTTTCAGGCCCCTTCATACCGCGTCCCCCGGAGATGATGACATTGGCTTCGATGAGCTCCGGCCGCTGGGAAGCCGCGATAACGATTTCCTTTACGATCGCCTTGAAATCGGCGGGATCGATTTCCGCCGTTTCGTTCACAGCCTCAGTCCGGCGGGATCCGTCAGGCGCCATAAGCGGGAAGGTGTTCGGGCGGATCGTCGCCAGTACGGGCCTGACATGGGAAACGACCTGGGCGAAAGCTTTTCCGCCGTAGATCGGCCGTTTGAAGATCAGAAAGCCATCCTTGTCGATCTCCATTGCCGTGCAGTCGGAAGCCATTCCCACGCCCAGGCGCTGAGCCAGACGGGGCATAAGGTCTTTTCCAACAGCCGTATTTCCCATCAGAACAGCCTGAGGCTCTTCCCTTCGGATCAGCTTGTTCAATACGGAAGTATAGGCGCCTGTCGTATAATCGGCCAGTCTGCCGTCATCGACGAGGATGACCTTATCCGCCCCGTAGGCGGCGGCTTTTCCGGCAAGATCCGCCACGCCCTTGCCGAGAATAACCGCCGCAAGGGGCTCGCCCGTTTGGTCGGCGATGATCCTTCCCTGACTCAAAAGCTCCAGGGAAACCTTTCGGATCTCCGATTTATTTTGTTCAACAATAATCCAAATTCCTTTGGCCATATGGATCCCTCCTTCCTATACCACCTTTGCTTCTTCACGCAATATCCGCGCCAATTCCTTCGTGGCGTCGCACGCTTCACAGGTGATCTTTACACCGCCCTTGCGGGCGCCCGGCAAGCTGTATCGTGTAATTTCCATTTTGCGCTGCAAATCCGCGGCGTCGATCCCAAGATCTGCAAGAGTCAATACTTTTATTTCTTTTTTCTTGGCTTTCATGATTCCCATCATGCTGGGATAGCGGGGCTCGTTCAGTCCTTTTTGAGCGGTCAGGACCGCCGGCAGACTCACCTCGATCAATTCCGTACCGCCGTCTATTTCACGGGTCGCAGCCGCTTTTCCGCCCTCGATCTCCAGCTTGAGGATAGAGCTGACGGATGGAATGTCCAATGCGTCCGCCAAGCGGACGGCAACCTGACCGGAACCGTCGTCCACCGCGACGCGTCCCGCCAAAATAATGTCGTAAGGGATCCCGGAGACCGCTTTTGCGAGAATCTTTGCGGCCGCCCACTCGTCTGGGCTTTCCAGAGCCGGATCGCTGATTAATACGGCCTGGTCGCAGCCCATGGCCAGGGCGGTGCGCAGCGCTTCCTGGACCTGTCCGCCTCCCATGCTGACGAGAGTCACTTCCCCGCCGAATTTTTCCTTGAGCCTCAGCGCTTCTTCAACGGCATATTCGTCGTAGGGATTGATGACGAGATTGACCCCTGTACAGTCGATCTTTCCGCTGCTGTTCAGCGCAATTTTCGCTTCCGTATCAAATGTTTGTTTCAGGCAAACGACTATATTCATACCATTTCCTCCTTGCTCGCTATTTAAGAATGCTGGCTGCGATGACAACGCGCTGAATTTCGCTGGTTCCTTCATAGATCTCCGTGATCTTGGCGTCGCGCATCATGCGTTCCACAGGATAGTCGCGGGTGTAACCGTATCCGCCCAGGATCTGAACCGCCTGAGTAGCGACCTTATTTGCCGTTTCCGCGGCGAACACCTTGGCCATTGCGGCATATTTTGAAACCGGTCTGTGCTCCGTAGCCATATGGCAGGCCTGATAAACAAGAAGGCGGGCCGCCTCGATCTGCAGCGCCATGTCGGCCAGTTTGAATTGGATTACATCCAACTGGGAAAGAGTCTTGCCGAACTGGCTTCGCTCCTTTGCGTATTTTAACGCCTGATCATAAGCGCCCTGTGCGATTCCCAGAGCCTGGGACGCAATGCCGATCCGTCCGTAATCAAGGGTAACCATTGCGATTTTAAAGCCCTGCCCTTCTTCCCCCAGCAGGTTTTCGGCCGGTATACGGCAATTTTCAAAAACCAGCTCGTAAGTTGCCGAGGAGCGGATTCCCATCTTTTTCTCTTTCTTTCCGAAGGTAAATCCGGGTGTTCCCTTTTCAACGATAAACGCGGCGATCCCTCTAGTCCCTTTGCTCTTATCCATTTGAGCCGTGATCACATAAGTGTCCGCATAGTATCCATTGGTAATGAAAATTTTAGACCCATTGATCATATAGTCGTTGCCGTCCCGGACCGCCGTCGTGCGCGTCCCCGACGCATCGGAACCCGCCATCGGTTCCGTCAGGCCGAAGGCTCCCATTTTTTCCCCTGTGGCCAGAGGAATCAGATATTTCTGTTTTTGTTCTTCCGTGCCGAATAGGTAGATCGGATTGGCGCACAGGCTGGAATGAGCGGAAACCGTAACGCCCAGGGATGCGTCCACCCGGGACAGCTCCTCAACCGTGATGGCATAGGAGAGATAATCCGCTCCCACGCCGCCGTATTCTTCCGGAAAGGTGATTCCGGCAAGTCCGAGTTCCGCGCACTTTTTCCATAATTCCACCGGGAATTCTTCTTTCTCGTCCCGTTCTTCCGCTCCCGGCGCGCATTCTTCCTCGGCAAAATCCCGTACCATCTTACGCATCATGATATGGTCTTCATTGAAATCAAAATTCATTTTTTACTCCCTTCATCGACGCTTTGTAACCTGTCGGTCCGGCAGCCGGGTTCGATACAGGCGGCGACGCCCATATGCATGCCGGAGGCGCCTCAGGCTGCAGACCTATTTCTATTTAAGGCGCAAGATCCGTGCCACTATCCAAAAAATTCTTTTATGTTCTTTTATATTGATTTTTTATTTGATCAGGACCCGCCTGAGTCACGATAAAATACCGCTTCCCGGGACATTTTCCGCTGTGAGGCGGATGGCTTACCGTTCATGGGGCTGTCGGTGCAGCTTGATTCCTGCTTTTTTTACTGTACGGTTTTCCATACAACTGTACGGTTTTTCTTCCGCGGCTTTACAGACGGGAAGACCTTTTCCCGTCTGTAAAAAAATGAATAAAAAATGCCCCGCCGAGCCTGATTTTATCAGG
>DATMXY010000283.1:0-4081 GCA_035561275.1 Anaerovoracaceae bacterium
CCCAGCACGACCTTGCCTGCACTTTTGCCCGCATCCTCCGTCATGAGGGGGATCACGAGCTCACTTACGCTTTTGAACATGGCGCCTGCCATCATAAGGTCGGACACAAACATCTCGCCGTCTGAAAACAGGTTGCCGATCTCGACCATTGCAGCCTGACACTCGTCGATGATGGCGGCAGGCTCCACGCCCTCATCCAGCTGCTTCTTTACCTCTTCCAGCAGTGCCTCGTCGTCCAGATTGACCAGCAAATCCTTGATTTTGCTCAAAATAAGCCCTCCTTTACTAGCTCGCCTAATTTGCAAGGCAAATTGTCGGCGAACTTATGCAACGTTCCGTTTCGGAACTCCGACACAAGCTGCGCTTGTGCTGCTGCTTTTCCGCATTCCGATATCCGGCGCGGCAGAATTACCTTACATAAACTTATTAATACTTGTATTTATAAGTTGCTTGCAAGCATAGTATATACCATTGATTCGCTGGTTGTCAACGCGCTTTTATAGCATAATATCGTAAAAAAACGGATCCGAAAAAACGGATAAAAAAACGGCCGGCATTGCACCGGCCGGAAAGGTTTACAGAAACATATCAAATTCAATCTGACTGCCCGGAGGAATCAAAATGAAATCGTCGTCAAAATCAAGGCGCAGCATTTTACGCAGCACACCAAACGGTGCGCTGAGGCGAAGGATATCCATATCAACGGTTTCCGCAAGCGGCGCGAGCTTTTCGACGGAGACATCATAATCGCCGCAGCCGGTATCAACATAGTAAAAATGCTTATAGTGCGCATAAATGGTACGCATGATACGGTCTGCTGTTTTCTGCCCATACTTTCCGACGGTATAATTATATTCGTTGACGATGGAACTTTTAAAGTCAAGCCAGCTGTCGGTGAAGAAGTAGCTGTATTTGGGCCGTGTGACCTTGGAAAGACATTGATCAGAGAGGAGGAGACTGATGCAGTCCTCGCAGCGGGGCAGCACGAGGGTGGTGTTCCCGGACGGGACGCCGAGGGTGCCGTTGCCGCATTGGCCCATTGGGAGCAGCAGGTAATCCACATTGACAAGGCGGGGAATAAAGTCGCATAGAAAGCTTTTGAGTTTGTCAGGGATAAGGTGTAGCTCGTCGGGGACATAGAATACCGGATAATGCAGTCCCTCTTCCGACATGATAGCCGTGATCTCTCTCCGAAGGGTCGGACAAGCCAGCATCATAACCTGCTTGTTATCCATTTTTAACATCCTTTCAAATCGCAGGCATCAAATGCCGTCGTTCAAATGAGGGCGGAAATTGCCGGCTCATCCAGATCTCTTCCGATGACCACAAATTTCGGTGGTCCGTCATAGTTGATATCCTGAAGTTCGCCGCGGCCGTAGACATACTCGGCCCGGTAAAAGCCGCCGCCGGATTTGCGCAAAAACCCTTTTGCCCGCAGAATATCGCCGCAGGCGCCATCCGAGAGGGATGCAAGCAGCATTTCCGCCAGTTCAGGGGAGAACACGCGCTCCGGGAAAAAGGCCAAAGAAGAATACCCGTCCGTTCCGTGATCGTGATCATGCTCATGATCGTGGTTGAACGCGTGGTCGTGTTCCTGTCCGTTCTGCTCATGCTCATGGTCATGGTCGTGGTCGTGATGCTCGTGGGTATGCCCGCAAAGGGGGCATACTTCGCCGGATTTGCGCGCCCGTGTCTCCTCGGCAAGCGCAAGCAGGGTCAGAGCGTCAAGCTCCTTCCAGTCCTTCTCAAGAATGGGTGTGTGCGGGTTGAGTTCGCGTATCGCAAGTTTTACATCCTCGGTTTCATCGGCGCCAAGAAGCTGCGTACAGCTCAGTACAATAATCTCGGCCTCAGATATTTGGTTATGGAACAGGTCGCCGCCAACCGAGAGAAGAGGGATGATATTCTCGGCGTTCACAACAGTGATCAGCGTTCGCACCTTTAGCGGCACGCGTTTTGCGGCCTCTGTGCACGCGGCGAGTACGTCGGCAGGGTTAGCCAGGCCGGTGGGTTCGACAATGATACGGGTCGGATGGTATTTCTCCGCTACTTCGGCGAGGCCTTCCACAAAGCCGCTGATAAGGGTGCAGCAGATACAGCCGGAAGCCAGCAGCCGTACCTGAATTTCCGGGTTCTCAATGAGGCTGTCGTCTATCCCGACGTCTCCGAATTCGTTCTCGATAATCACCGGATGTTCTCCGGCATAGGCCTCGGCCAGCAGCTTATTGATGAGCGTGGTTTTTCCCGCTCCCAGAAAGCCTGTTATGATATCCACTGCGATCACAGCGATACCTCCTTCAAACCGTCGTTAAAATTCATAGCCGGACTTCGCGTCCAACCGTCCGTATTCGCTGAGCATATATTTGATGCCATAGCCCACCCGTCGTTCCGACTGATCAATCAGATAGCGGTACACGACGAGCAGGGGAGTGCTTATGGGACATTGAAGCTGGCGGGCCACTTCCTCATCCGGCAGCTCCGCGCCAATCTCCATCCTGGTGTGAAAGGCAAAGGGTGCGGTTTTTGCGGCCGCAATGTCGGGGAAAACTGCGTAATGCAGCTCCGCCTCCAGGGTAGGCTTGCCCTTGTCATAGGGGATATATTTGATGTCGAGCGCCACAGGGCGGTCGTGCTTTTTGATCACACGGCATATCTCAATGACCATCTGTGACGAACCAATTTCCAGGGCGGCCCTTACGCGATCAGAGGGAAAGCAGGCGTCTACTTTTCGGTAGGTGACTTCAAAGCCGCGCTCTTCCTCCGAAAAATGAAAGCAAAAGTCGTTGTGCAGCGGTTGGGCGATGAAGTATCCCTTGCCCTGGCAGGCATATATGAGGTCTTCATTTTCCAGACTCTGCAGGCTTTTGCGGATCGTTACCCGGCTGGTGTCGTACTGCTTCGCCAGTTCGTTTTCCGAAGGCAGCATATCGCCGGGGTTTAACACCCCGCCCAATATTTTTGATTTCAGCTCCGAATATACAGTTATATGAAGGGGTTCACCCATTCTGCGCATAGTCTTTCTTTTTCTCCATTACGTTTTTACAAAATATCATGGTGTCCACGGGCCCGCGGGCATAGCAGTCTGCCTGTATCTGGTCCTTGACCAGCTCGCTGACGCAGGAGCCGCCCACGACGATGGGGGTCAGAGGGTGTATGCCGGCCTCGGCAAGCGCCGCAATCACAAGCCGCATCTCGTTTGTGGAATTACCCATGACACCGCTTAAAGCGATCACATCCGGGTCATACGCCCGCGCCGCCTGTACAAAAGCCTCCGCGGGAACGTCAACGCCCAGGTCCAAAATGTCGAACCGCTCGGTTTTGAGAACCTGGGCTACGATATCCTTGCCGATATCATGGATATCTCCGGCCACAACGCCTATGAGGACCCTGCCGCATTGCGGACCTTTCTGCCGCGGAGGCGCGTCGGCGAGGAGAAGAGACAGCGCGGATTTGAACATCATTCCCGATACGATGAGGTCGGCCAGGAAATAGTCCCCGTCAGCAAAACGCTCGCCGACAAGACGCATTCCGTCCTGCAGAAGCTCCTCAATTTCATGAAAGCTGCAGCCTTCGGCGGCAAGCGCCTGAACACCCGCGTGAAGAGCGTCCAGATCCAGCTCCGCCATTGCCTGTACGGTCTTTTCTCTCCAGTCATACATGTCGCTGCCCCCCTTTAGGCCACACCCAACTTGTATTTATAAGTTGTAACTTAGTATACTATTGACTTCCGGGAATGTCAATATGCATAACCCGCTCCCTGTTTCATGACTTCAACAGGTATTTTTCACTCCATTCACCTAATTCAATAATCACCGGCAAAAAAGCTTCCCCGATTTGTGTAAGAGAATATTCAACCTTAGGAGGTATCTCGTGGTAAATCTTCCGCGTAATTACCCCGTCACTCTCCAGCTCTCTCAATTGTTTTGTCAATACGGACTGGGAGAGATTCTGAGGCAGCATTCTATGCAGGTCGTTAAATCGAACTGCGCCATTTCTTAAACCCCAGACAATCGCGATTTTCCATTTCCCCCCAATCGCAGAAACCCCTGCGCCAACCGGGCAAACGCCATTCACGTATTCA
>DATMXY010000284.1:0-2088 GCA_035561275.1 Anaerovoracaceae bacterium
GTACAATCCGACAGATACCGACACAACACAATCCGACGGATACCGACAATACAAGCTAATTGTTTCATGCCGGGGAATGTGATAAGATTAAAGCTGCAGAAAAACAATGCAAGGTCTTAGAAAAAAACCTTGGGAGAGGAGTAAGCATGTCCGTTACGACGTCGGTCCATGATTTTATAACCGACTACCTGAAAAAAGACGCCGTATCTTTCCATATGCCGGGGCACAAGGGCTCCCATTTATACCGAAGATTTGGCTACCATGACTTTCTTGACCGTGTGATGGATTATGATATCACGGAGATCGCCGGAGCGGACAACCTGTTCCAGACTGAGGGGATCATAAAGGGCGTTCAGGAGCATTACGCAAGACTCTATGACTGTAAAAAATCATATATTCTGATCAACGGTTCCAGCGGAGGGAATATCGCCGCAATCCTGGCGTCCGTCAGAAGAGGAAAGCAGCTCATCATGGCCAGGAACTGCCATAAATCCGTGTTCAACGCATTGACGCTGGGGGGGATCCGCCCGGTTTACGCTTATCCGGAAATGATTGAGGAATTCGGTATCTCCGGAGCGGTTTCTCCTGCCGAGATAGAACGGCTCATCAAGAAAAATCCTGACGCGGAAGCCGTACTGATCACCAGCCCGAATTATTACGGAATATGCAGCGACATCATGGCGATTGCAGAGACGGCGCACCGGCACGGCAAAACCCTCATCGTAGACGAAGCTCACGGCGCCCATCTGCATTTTTCCGACGAACTGCCGCTGTCGGCGATCCAGTCGGGAGCTGATCTGGTGATCAGCAGCACGCATAAAACGCTGGCTTCCTTTACTCAGAGCGCGGCGCTCCACTACAATACGGATCTGGTTGACCATTATCTGCTGGAGGATAAGCTTCAATGCATTCAGAGCACAAGCCCTTCCTATATTTTAATGACTTCCATGGATATCGCAGCGGATATCCTTGAAAGGCACCGCCATGAGCTGATGAAGGAATGGACCGGCAATCTGGCGGAGTTTTACGACAAAATTTCCGGGATTCCCGGCGTCCGGACCATGGGAAAGATGCAGGGACTGGATTGGACAAAGATCAATCTGAGCCTGGGAGAGCTCGGCATCACCGGCGCCCAACTGGATAAGATCCTATTAAACGATTACAACATCTACATCGAGCTCTTTACCGGCGACTGGATCATGGCCATGACCGGCATCGGAAATACGAAAGAAGATTATGACCGGTTTGCGGACGCCCTGGAGGACGTCAGCAGAAAGGCGCGGGAATCCGGCCTGGAAATTCACAGGACGGAGCACAAGGCCGAGCCCCTGATCCCGCCGAAGCAGGCTGAACTTTTTGACATACCTGCCGTCAAAAAAAGAGTCACACTGGCGGACAGCGAAGGGATGATCTGTGCCGCCTCCATTATCCCATATCCTCCCGGTATTCCTTTGATCTGCCCGGGAGAGCGCATTGAAACCGACGCCATTGCCTATATCCAGGCAATGCGGGACATGGGGGAAAAAGTCATCGGCGTCAATGAAGCCGGTGAAATTTTAGTCGGAAAGTAATTTTTACCCGCCGGGGATCATGCCGTTCAATCATCCGTCGGTATCTTGGCCATGGCGGCAAAGATCGCGCCTGCTGCAGCCATGTACCGAGCCAGGGATGCCATGTTCCCCTTCCTGAACCTGAGCTTGCCGCCCATGAGCGCTGCCTTAGGGTCAAGCCTGCCGCTTGCCAGATTGGCCCATATTTCCCTTGGGGCCGCGATGATCATGATCCCCTCTTCACCCTTAGCCGGAGCGTGGACATCCACGATCTCCCCGTTCTCATATCTGGCGATGGTCCGCATATCGCCGACGTTGTACTCGAACACTGTGGTAAGACCTTTCGCATATTTGCGATACGTTTCGTTCGCATTCAAGAGCTTCGCATGCGCCTTCCACCACTCGACGCTTCCTAATTTGGCCATATTTTTACCTCCTAATATATAATTTTTATATCAATTGAGCTTCCACCAATACTCGTCGAACTTCTTTTAGGCGTCCGCCCTTCCCGGGCGAACTGGAAAGTCTCTGTTAAAAC
>DATMXY010000285.1:0-3097 GCA_035561275.1 Anaerovoracaceae bacterium
GGTGCTATACTCCACATAAAGATACAACCGTTCTCCTAAAAATCATTCGGCGTCGGTTGGCAAGGTATGACACGGTTAGCAAAGGAAGGTGGTGCAAAATGACCGATACAGTCTCCCCCAAAATTCTCCAGCGCAAAACGGGCATCTCCGCCCGCAAAGCGCTGAATCAAGAATCGGCACAGCGATTCAGCAAAATCATTGCGGAAAAACTGGCCGCAGAACCCATTTTTGACAGATCAAATACGATTCTTTCCTATCGGTCTTTTGCCGGCGAGGTAGACACAGTATTTTTTAACGACTATGCCCTGCGCCAGGGCAAACGGCTTGCTTTTCCCATCTGCTATGCGGCCGGCGTTATGGTCGCGGCGGTCCCCAATGCCCCTGACGGCTGGGAATGCGGAAAATATGGAATAACAGCTCCGATAGAAAGCCGATGCCTCATCCTTGATCCCGTGGAAATAGACCTTGTGATCGTCCCCTGCACCGCATTTGACGGGCAGAAACGAATGCGGATCGGCTGGGGCGCAGGCTACTATGACAGGTATCTGCCCCGGTGCAAAAATGCGGCAAGCATTGCCATCGCCTATGAAGCCCAGCACATCGAAGGGCTTTACTGCGATGAATGGGATGTGCCGTTAGATGCGATCATTACGGAATCAAACCGGTACTGACGAAAAATTACCTGATGGGAGGAAAAATGATTATGAAAAAGATTTGTGTCATCACCGGCGCTGCCGGAGGCATTGGCTTTGGGGCAGCGAAAAAGATGGGAGAAACACACAGCCTTGTCATAAGCGACGTCAACAAGGATAAGCTTGACAAGGCAGTTTCCGAACTGAGGGACATGAGCATCGACGCCGAGGGTATGGTCGTAAATATTGCCGAGCGAAGCGCCGTAGAAGCCATGGCTGAGAAAGCGAAGAGCATGGGCGAAGTCCAGGCCGTCATACAGCTTGGCGGACTGACGCCGACCTTTGCACCCCCGGAGACGATTCTGAGAATAAATACTTTTGGTCCCATGAACATGAACGAGGAGTTCTACAAGGTGATGGGACCCGGCGGCTGCATCATAGATATTTCATCCAGCGCGGCGCACTATATTCCTGCTTCCAGGGTTCCCGAGGATATTTACAGGCTCTCCCGCAGCGACAAGGAGGAATTTTACGGCAAGATGATGGAGATGATCAACGCCTCGGACGAGTCCAGAAGGCAGGGCATGGCCTACTCCTTTTCCAGGAACTTCGTCCAGTGGTATGTCCGGGAATGTACCTTCCCCTTCGCCAAAAAAGGGATCCGGGTTCTGTCGGTTTCTCCCGGTCTCATAGATACGGAGATGGCCAAAACCGACATGGAAAAAAGCGGCAACCTCGACGTTACCATTTCCTACACCGGCTTCGGACGGCTCGGTACCATTGAAGAGATCGCTTTCCTGTTTTCGGTTCTTTTGGATGAGAGAAATTCCTATTTGACCGGTACAGACATCATTTTCGACGGCGGCTGCATTGCCGCCGGATTCCGCGGACAGAGAGAGCCCAGAAACGCGGCGGGCATCTGAAATCCAAATTTCCCGATTTGCTTTTCACCATTTAAAACCCTGCATTAAAAACGAATGCAGGGTTTTAACAATCTGCCCTGACCGGAGTATCCCCTGTCAGATGCGTTTAAACTGATTGAGACGGTGTTGAAGCCTCCAGCCGTTTCAGCGGTATCGCGACTACGAAGACGATCGCCGCCGCCACAGCCGCAATCGCCAATCCCACCGGAAAACCGTCCTCCGGGCCCATCGCGGTGATGACCGCAGTGTATACGGCAATACTGACCGCTCCGCCGAAGTTTTGTCCAAGCTGGATAACGGAGTTGCCTTGCTGACGAATCTCAGCCTTGATCTGAATCTGCGGCGCCACTGCCGGGGACACGCCTCCTGCAACGCTGTAAAAACCGGCAATAAACATGAGTCCGTAAATAGTCCAAAGGGAAGTATTAGGTGTGAGTAAAAACATGAAAGCTACTTGTATCAGGCACCTGAGCGCCCCGCTTCCCCACATGATAACACTCCGGGCGTTCCCTGCCTTACCGATCATCCGGCCAAAGATGGGCCCCATGAACAGCCCGGCGATCGCATAGACGGATATCGACATACCGGCGGCGGTAGGCTCATGTTTCATGACCAGCATGATGTACATAGGCAGGAAGAAGGTAATTGCCATTGACGAAAAAACAGAAAAAAAGTTTGCAGCGGTAAGGCAAAGTGTATTTTTATCCCTTAGCACCGGAGCCGGGAGGAAAGCATCGACTCCCTTTTTCCTGATGACTAAGATCAGTGCGATGAAAGCCGCTGCCGAAATGATAAATAATGTATTGTTCAGCGGACTGCCGAAGGGCGCTCTTTGTCCCAGGGATAAGGCCAGAATAAGCGAAGCCAGGAACATAACCACTGCGAACGCCCCGGGATAGTCGAACTTACCGTGAACAAAGGACATCGACTTGACTTCTTCTTGTGTAACCTTGCAGCCGAAAAACATGAGTATGGCTGCTATCGCGAAAAGCGGGAAGAATGCGAAGTTCACGACACGCCATCCGGCCGTTTGGATCAGCACCCCGGTAGCGACGGGGCCCAAAAGCAAACCTATGCTCTGCATGGTTCCGACAATCCCCAGATAGACCCCGGCTTGTTTCTGATCATACATATTCCGAATCATGGAGTAACCGAGAATATAGATTGACGGACTGTACATGCCCAGGAAAAAAGAAGGGATAACAATAACCCACATAGTCGGGGCAATACCGCGAAGAAAGATACATACGGCGGCAATTAAGAGGGACGCCGCGAACAAGGGACGCTTAACGGCGGGATACCTTGCGCCCATATAACCGTATAGCGGCATCAGCGCAACGCTGGATACCCCTGAGAGCGTCATCGCCATGGAATAAATATCCATGCCTCCTATTTGCTGTGCCGCCGCCGGCAGTAAAGTAGAGGCACCTGAGGATACGAGAATGGACGTTACCACGGCAAGGTATACCGCGATAACTGACATTATTTTCTTTCCAGACGGGTTTGCTTGGAATGGATTCATTTTTACAAGCTCCTCTCTAT
>DATMXY010000286.1:0-12618 GCA_035561275.1 Anaerovoracaceae bacterium
GTTTTATACGGCTGATTTTAAAAATTAAACAGAAAAACAACTTGATCCGCCTTCATTTTAGATGGTTATATGCGCGGTAGTTCGTGTAATCGATCTTATATTGATCCAGCTTCCGGTAAAGGGTGCGCCTGCTGATGCCGAGAAGTTCCGCGGCCGCCTTGACATTTCCGTTGGTCGTTTCAAGGCTTGACAGGATCATCTGATAGCTGTCCTGCGGATTCTGCCGTGAAACCGGCCAGGGATCATTCTGGGGAACCGGCCCTGACTCCTGCTGCAGAGCCGGCGCGTGCTGCTGCTGATTCTGGCAGATGTTCCGCGGCAGATGCTCCAGGCGGATTTCGTCGTCGTCCGTGACATTGATCGCCCGCTCTATCGCATTTTCAAGCTCGCGGATATTTCCGGGCCAGGAATACTCTTTCAGCGCGTCGTAAACCTCCGCGGAGATCCGGACCCTCCTGTTCTTCTGCTGTGTCAGTGTCTGCGCGAAATAATCCGCAAGCTCCGTGATGTCGTCGGGCCGCTCCCGAAGGGGTGGAACGTGGATGGTAAGCACATTGAGGCGGTAAAACAGGTCTTCCCGGAAGGTTCTCGTTTCGATGGCCTCCGAAAGGTCCCGGTTGGTCGCCGCGATGATCCGCACGTTGATCTTCTTGGGGTATTTCGCCCCGATCCTTATGATTTCCTTTGTCTGAAGGACCCTGAGCAGGGAAACCTGCACGTCCAGCGGCATGTCCCCGATCTCGTCAAGGAAAATGGTGCCCCCGTCCGCAAGCTCAAATTTCCCCGGGTTTCCTTCCCTGTTCGCGCCGGTGAACGCGCCGCGCTCATAGCCGAACAGTTCGCTCTCGATGAGGCCCTTGGGAATGGCGCCGCAATTGATGGCGATAAAGGGCCCCTGGGAATAACCGCTTCCGTTGTGGATTGCCTGGGCCACCAGCTCTTTGCCCGTACCGCTTTCCCCGAGGATCAGGACGTTGGACGAGCTCTTTGCAGCCCGCTCGCAGGTCTTGATCAGCTTTTGGGTGACGGGGGATGTTCCGATGATATTATCGTAGGTATAGGACGCTTTGAATCCGCCGATTTTATTGACCAGTTTATTAATGTGCCTCGGCTCTTCAAGGCGAATAAGGATATCCTTTTTGCTGTTTCCGTGACCGATAAAATTGACGCTCATGTTGAATTTGGCAGGAGGCAGCTTGGACCCGGAAAAATAAATATTTACTTCCCTGTTGTAAATGTCGCCGTCAAAATTACTGAAGCTGAAATGACCGTGCGACGGTTCATCGATGCTGACGAGGTCAAAAAAGTTCTTTCCCAGAACGCTTTTGTTTTCCAGCTGCAGCATGCGAAGCGCGCTTCCGTTGATCTGACTGATCCGGTTTTCTCCGTTCAGCAGAATAAGACCCGAGGAGACAGATTCCAGGATGATGTTCCGCTGCCCGCTCAGGGCTTCGATCTCTTCATAGGCGCTCCGGATTTTCAGCTCCTTGCAGATCCCGTCGACGGCGCTGATCACCATGCCCAGGGTGTGGGTGTGCACTTTGGTAAATTCCCCGGTAAGGTTCAGGCACCCGATGAGCTGATCCGCTTGGTTGAAAATGGGCGCGCCGCTGCAGGTATATTTTTTATGGCTCGACACGTAATGCTCCCCGTTCCAGACCTGTATGGGCTTCTTCAAAGTGAGGCAGGTGCCGATGGCGTTGGTGCCGGCGAAGGACTCGCTGCGGTTGGCGCCGACCACCAGCAGGCTGTTTTCTTTCCCCTGCTCGATGATATCCCTGTCGCCGACGAGATCGAGGATATATCCGTCCTTATCGCACAGCATCAAATAAAATCCGGAGCCTTCCACAATGGAATACAGGAGTTCCATATACGGCCGCACTGTTTCCATCATCATTTTGTTGGCTTCCAGCTTGGCATGGTTCTCATCGGCCGGCAGGATGGCGGTTTTTCTTCTATAGGGGTCGACCTTAAAGTCACGGGAACGCTTCCAGGACTCCAGGATTTCCGGACGCATAAAGGAATAGTCATAATCTTTATATTCAATAAAACGCTCCCATGCGGCGTTTAATTTCTCCATATATTCATGATCGAACTGGACCATTGCTTCCCCTCCTTTGCTAAGGTTTATGATTTATTATTATTATACCACTTTTTAGCCGGCAACCACATAGTTTTCACCGAACGAACACAATTCAAAAGTAAAATTAAGCCAGTTACAGGAGCGCCGGCACCGGTCCCCCGCTTTTTAAGCGGGGGGTTAACGATCGTTTCCGCGGCAGTTTGAAAGGGAGGTATGGGAATTGAGCTTAAGTGAGGATCAGAAAACCATCAAAGAAGGGGCATTAAAAATAAAAAATTCCAGGGCTGCCGCGGTTGTCGGCGGCGCTCTTGGAAAAATTCCTTTCCTGGAGAGAATAAACCGTTTAAGCCTGAAAAAGCGCAGGCTTGTCTTTATTTCTGTTTTCCTTGCGGCGATCCTCGCCCTGACGACGGCGGCCAGCGGATTTTTCAACGGAGACGAGAAAGCGCCGGCCTATACCGAATACGAAACGGGCAAAGGGGACGTCTCCGTGACCATAAGCGGTTCCGGAGCGGTGGAACCCAACGCGCAGTACAACGTGGTCTCCCTTGTAGAAGGAGATGTGCTGGAGGATACCTTTCAGGAAGGCGATTCGGTTTCCAGGGGCGCCATCCTTTATAAAATCGATTCCTCCGACATGGAAAAAACTTTGGAAAAAGCCAATATCAGCTATGAGCGGGCCGACATGAGCTATCAGAAGAGCCTCGAGGCGTATAACGGACTCAATATAACGGCTCCGATCTCCGGCAGGGTCACGGAAGTCCTCGTGGAGAAGGGCAGCAGCGTCCAAAACGGTACCAGGATCGCCACCATCGCAGACGATTCCACCCTGACTGCGCGGGTTTCATTTGGCGCCAGCGACGCGGAAAATCTTTTTGTCTGGCAGCCTGCGGATGTGACGGTCGAAAACACATTTGAAGTACTCCAAGGGACCGTCAGCAGGATCTACGACTCGAAAAAGGTTCTGGACGGATATGTCGAAGTCGTCGACGTTGAGGTAACGGTTAAGAATCCGGGGGCGCTGGAAAGCGGCACCTATGTTACTGTCAACGCGGGGGGCGTCGACGGTTATGAAGGCGCGGTCCTTGAAGGAGAAACGGAAAAAATCGTGACGGCGAAGACCTCCGGCTTGGTTTCAAAGATTTTCGCCTCGGAAGGCGAGTATTTGAGCCAGGGGGCGCCGATTGTCAGCCTGGCCAGCGATTCCGCGGACGAAGACCTGAGAAGCAGCGAGCTTTCGCTGAAGGAGTCCCAGCTTTCCTATGAAAGCACGCAGGAACAGCTGGATGAATATAGCATCACCGCTCCCATTTCCGGCACCGTGATCGAAAAGGACGTAAAAGCCGGAGACACGCTGGAATCCTCCAATTCCGGCTCAACGACGCTGTGCGTCATCGCAGATATGTCGTCGATGAAATTTACTATTGACGTTGACGAGCTGGACATCGCCAGCATGAAGGAAGGCCAGGAGGTCAATATTACGGCGGACGCCCTGGGCAATAAGGGGTTTACCGGTTATGTCAGCAATATCGGGATCCTTGGTACCACGACGGACGGAGTCACAACGTATCCGGTGGAGATCGTGATCAAGGACGGGGAGGCGTTATGGCCCGGGATGAACGTTACCGCGGAAATCGTCGTCAACTCCGTCCAAAATGTATTGAAAATACCCGTATCGGCGGTCAACAGGGGGAATACGGTCCTGGTAAAGGGCGCGGAGGGTACGGAGGGCGTCGACCAGAGCAGCGCCTCCGATGGCGCCAAATATGTCCGCGTTGAACTGGGTCTCAATGACGAATCCTATATCGAAGTCACAAAAGGCCTTTCCGAAGGCGATATCGTACTGGTTCCTGTCATCCAGGGCAGCAGCGAAGAAACGACGGGAGCCCAGAAAGATGTATTTATTATGGGCCCCGGAGGCGGAATGCCCGGCGTCCCGCCCGCCGGCGGAGGGTTAACAAGAAGCAGCGGCGGCACTAGCGGTTCAGGCGGTTGGAACGGCGGAAGTGGAAGCGGTCAGAACAGTGGCAACGGGGGCGGCGGCAGCGGCCAGAACAGCGGTAGCAGCCGTTCACAGGGGAATTAAGGTGGCGGTATGATAAGACTTGAGGATGTCAGTAAAATCTACCGCATGGGTGAAAATGAAGTCCGGGCTGTCGACGAAATCTCGCTGGAAATCAGGGAAAAGGAAATGGCCGCCATCATCGGTCAGTCAGGCTCCGGGAAAACGACCTGCATGAACATTATCGGCTGCCTGGACGTCCCCACTAAAGGGAAGTACTTTCTCAACAGACGGGACGTAAGCCGCCTGAAAGACGACGAGCTGGCCGAAATCCGGAACAGGACCCTGGGTTTTATCTTCCAGCAGTATAATCTCATTCCCAAGCTGAACGTTCTGGAGAATGTGGAGCTTCCTCTGGTATATAAAGGCGTGCACGAAAAGGATCGGATCCGTGCCGCGCAGGAGGCCCTGGAAAAAGTCGGGTTAGAGGATAAGATGAACAGCCTGCCGTCCCAGTTGTCCGGAGGCCAGCAGCAGAGGGTGTCCATCGCCAGGGCGCTGGCCGGAAGACCTTCCATCATACTGGCCGATGAACCTACCGGCGCCCTGGATACCAGGACAGGGCAGGAGATTCTGGAATTCCTGCAAAGGCTCAACGACGAGGGAAACACGATCGTTCTGATCACCCACGACATGGGCGTCGCCAACAAGGCAAAGAGGATCATCCGGCTCTCAGACGGCAAAATTGTCGAAGACACCGGCCACAGTGTGCCGGCTCGGGAGGTGACCGCATGAATTTCAAGCAATCCTTCAGGCTGGCTATCAAGAGCCTCAAATCCAGCAAACTGAGAGCATTCCTGACTATGCTCGGCATCATCATCGGCGTCGCTTCCGTGATCATTCTGGTAAGCCTTATGAACGGCCTTTCCAAGGAAATGACGTCCCGGTTTGAGAGCATGGGGACCAATACCATCACCGTCAACGTTATGGGCAGGGGGACCAACCGCGCCCTCTCGGTGGAGGAAGTGGAAAAGCTGGTTGAGGAAAATCCGGACTATCTTGATCAATACAGCCCCAGGATCAATGCTTCCGTTACCGCGAAGTATGATGTGAACTCGGTGGATACGACAGTGAGGGGCGTTAACGAATATTATGACGAAATGCAAAGTGTTTCCGTGACCCACGGCCGTTTCATCCAATACATCGACTCAGAAAGGCGACAGAAGGTCTGCGTCATAGGAACCTACCTGGTGCAGGAGCTGTTCGGAGGCGCCGATCCGGTGGGTGAAAGCCTAAAGATCAATGGATCATACTACACGGTGATAGGCGTGCTGGAAGAAACCGCTGATTCGGAAGAAAGTTCCGAGGACGACCTCATATACGTTCCGTACACCACAGTGACCAGGCTGACCGGAAACGCCAATATCGGCAGCTATTTCATCACCGCTGTCGATACGGACAAAATCGACACGACCATGGCCATCATCAAGAGCAAATTATATTCGGTTTTCGGGGATGAAAACGCCTACCGCGTCACCAGTATGTCCGAAATGATTGACATGGTGGATGAAATGACAGGCTCAATCGCTCTGGTGCTGGTGGGGATCGCGGGGATATCCCTGGTGGTCGGCGGCATCGGCATCATGAATATCATGCTGGTGTCGGTTACGGAGCGCACCCGGGAGATCGGCATCAGAAAATCCCTTGGCGCAAAAAGAAAAGATATCATGCGCCAGTTTATCATAGAAGCGGCTACCACCAGTTCCGTGGGAGGAGTTGCCGGGATCCTGTTCGGGATCGGGGCGGCGTATGTGGCAGGTGTCCTGATGGATATGACCGTAGCTCCTTCCTGGAACGCGGTGGTGATCGCATTTTCCGTATCGGTGGCCATCGGCATGATCTTTGGCTATTTCCCGGCGAATAAAGCCGCAAAGATGAATCCCATCGACGCGCTGCGCTATGAATAAAGGAGGAAACGAAATGACGAAATCAATCTGCCGGAGAAACGGGGGAATACAGGCTGACGCCGTCCGCCGCATGGTTGGCGGATTACAAGCTGCTGCCGCCCGCCGCAGGGTCGGCGGAGTACGGGCATGTGTAGCCTTTCTGGTGACAGCCGCCCTTATTTTCACGAACGGCGTGGCATTTTCCTATGCGGCGGACTCCGGCACATCCGGGACGAATACCGCAACCGCGCTTCTGTCGGCCATGGGCGTGATCAGCGCGGACAGCAGCGGCAGCTATAACCTTTCAGGCACAGTGACCAGAGCGGAATTTGCCAAGATGGCCGTAATCGCGTCCGCCTATAAGGATCTGGTCCAAACCACTTCCTATTCCTCGCCTTTCAGAGACGTACCCGCAAAGCACTGGGCGGCTCCCTACATCCGAATCGCGGTGTCCAAAGGCCTGATGTCCGGCTACAGCGACGGGACCTTCCGGCCTGACAGCCCCATATCCCTCGAGCAGGGCGTCAACACGACGCTTAAGCTTTTAGGGTACAGCCAGAGCGATTTCGCCGGAGCGTTCCCTTATGCTCAGATGAATATTTACGGCAATAACGGCCTTTCCCAAAATATCGCCGGCGGAATCGGGACCTTGATGACGAGAGGGGACGCGGCCAATCTGATCTATAACCTGATGGGCACGACCATGAAGGACGGAAGCGGAGCCTATGCGGAAAGCCTGGGATATTCGCTCAACGACAGCGGAGAGGTCAATTACGCGGAAATCATCAGTGACAATATGAACGGGCCATACACCGTCAAGTCGTCTGCTTGGGCCGGAGAACTGGGACTGACCGCGTCCTCTCTGACGATCTATAAAAACGGCGCCGTGGTGTCGGCTTCCGATGTGGAACCCTATGACATTCTGTACTATTCCCAGTCGAAAGAAACGGTCTGGGTCTATGACGATAAAGTGACCGGTATTTATGAAAAGGCATCGCCGAGCCAGAACGCGGCGACCTCCGTAACCGTTTCGGGGACCGAATACAAGCTGGAATCAACAGCCGCCTTCTCCGCCCTTTCGTCAGCGGGAACGCTGAAGATCGGCAGCGCGGTTACCCTGCTGCTCGGCAGGAACGGCGGCGTGGCGGACGCGGTTTCATCCACGGCGGTCAATGAACCTGTTGTCGTTTATGTCACAGAGACAGGAACCAAAACCTATGAAAATTCCGACGGCTCGGAATATACTTCCTTCTATTTCAAAGGCGTTAAGCCTAACGGGTCGGAGATCGAATACGCCGCCGGCCAGGATACGATCAAACCTGGCGACATGATCAAAATCAGTTTCGACTCAAACGGGAAAATGTCCGTCGGAACGGCCAAATCGGGAAGTAATATTACAGGAGCAGTCGATGCGGATCTGAGCCTGATCGGATCAACCAGTATTGCGCCAAATGCGGACATTTTGGATACGAGTCTCGGGAATTCTGCGGTAACCTCGCTGCAGCGCCTGGACGGAGTCAGGATCCAATCCGGCGAAGTGCTGTACTACGAGGCTTCCGGAGGCAAAGTGACCAGCCTCGTTCTGAAAGACGTCACAGGGGATACGGCAAAATACGGCGTCGTAACCTATGCAAAATCCAATGAATCTTCGACGAGCATAAGCGGAAGATACGAATATATGATCGAAGGCGTCACGTATACCCTGACAACATCCGATCGCTCGCTGAATGCCAGCATGGGACCTGCAAAATTTTACGGCGAAAGCGGAAAAATAGACAGTATTCAAAAATTATCCTTTGTGGACAAAGTGAAAAATTTTGACTCGGCGCATGTCACATCCGGCGGCGACATCGCGACATATCCGGTCTCGGCGAACGTTGAGGTGTACTCGGGTTCCTCAGGCAACTATCAGCTTTCCACGATGGACGCGGCGCTGGCGGCATACCAGGCGAAAAAATCCGTGAGCTTCTATTATGATAAAGACCCCAAGAGGGGAGGCTGTATCCGGATCATTGTCCATCAGTAACTGCACGAGCGGCTTTACAAGGCCGACATACGCCAATAATCCCGCATAAGCTACTTTCACACAGGCCGACATATCGGCAACCTTGCACAAACAACTTTACAAAGGTTAACATACACCTTTAACTACCTTTCCGGCCTTTGGCAGGCCACCCCACGGAAGCCGTATCCCATCCATCAGGGGATACGGCTTTCTGCTGCTCAAGACCTGCCCGTACTCCTGCTTTCCGCTTTTATTGGGAGGGAAATTATGCTAAACTGTTCTCATCAGAAATTATTGAACGAAGGCGTCGGGAGAAAATTATATCGCCTGTGTGAAAGACTATGTTTCCCGGCCGCTTTTTTGGGAATTATATTAAAGAAAATATATGGGAGGGTTACCGGTATGTATCAGGCGGATGAGATGATGAAACGCTGGCTGGGCTATGAAAGCATGGACAAGCTTCTGAAAGAGGAGCTTCTGACAATCAAGGACCAGGAGGAGATTTACGACCGATTCTACAGAGACCTGGAATTCGGTACCGGCGGTTTAAGAGGGATCCTCGGCGCCGGCACAAACAGGATGAATATCTATACGGTCAGAAAAGCGACACAGGGCTTCGCCGATTACCTGAACCTGCATTACGGGCCGGGAAGTGAAACGTATTCCGGCGATATGCCGGCGGTCGCCATCGCTTTCGACAGCAGGAACAATTCCCGCCGCTTTGCCGCGGAAGCCGCCTGTGTGCTTGCGGCTAACGGAATCAAAGCCTGGCTCTATACCGAACTCATGCCCACTCCCGTTCTTTCCTTTGCGGTCAGGCATTTTAAATGCTGTGCCGGGATCATGATCACGGCAAGCCATAACCCGTCCAAATATAACGGTTACAAGGCATATAACGACGAAGGCTGTCAGCTGACGCTGGACGCCGCGGAGGAAGTGCTTTCCATGATCAACCAGATCGATCTCTTCGATGTGAAAACCATAGCCGGCGACCTGAATCTGGAGGAACGCCTGCCGGCGGCCATTTACGCCGCGGATGAGGATGGAAAAACTCTGATAGAACCGATTCCGGAAAAGACGCTGGAGACGTATCTGGACGCCGTGCAAAAGGAAAGCACCGGCGCGGACTGCTCGGAGCTGTCCGTGGTCTATACCCCTCTTAATGGAACCGGGAATGTTCCCGTAAGAAAAATTCTTAACAGGATCGGAGTGAAGCGGGTCAGCATTGTGAAAGAACAGGAGCTGCCTGACGGCAATTTTCCCACCAGCCCCTATCCGAACCCCGAGAAGAAAGAAGCATTGGCTCTCGGTCTGGAGCTTTGTTACCGGCTTTCAAAAGAGGGGCAGGCGCCGGATCTTCTGCTGGCGACGGATCCCGACTGTGACAGAGTTGGGATCGCGGTAAGGCATAAGGACGACGCGGGAAATGAGGATTATCAGTTAATTACCGGAAATGAAGCGGGCGTGCTGCTTCTGGATTATATTTGCGCGGTGAGACATGAGGCCGGCACAATGCCGAAGAACCCCCTTGCCATTAAAACCATTGTAACGAGCAAAATGGCGGAACAGGTAGCGAAGCATTACGGCGTAACCATGATCGACGTTCTTACCGGATTTAAATTTATCGGAGAACAGATCGGAATTTTGGAAGCGAAGGGTGAAGAGGGCCGATATATTTTCGGTTTCGAGGAAAGCTATGGATATCTGGCCGGCGCTTACGTGCGGGATAAGGACGCGGTAAATGCCTCCATGCTGATCTGCGAAATGGCCGCTTACTATAAGAAGGCGGGGAAAACCCTGGTCGACCGGCTGAACGAGCTGTATGAAAAATACGGATACTATAAAAATGACCTGATGGAGTTTACCTTTGAGGGCGCCGCAGGAATGGAGAAAATGGCCGGCATCATGGACGCGCTGCGTAAGGAGCCGCCGGCCCGCATCATTGACAGAAAGGTCGTTGAAATCGCGGATTATCATCTGTCTCAGAGAAGGATCCTTGGAAGCTCTGGAACCTGCGATCTTGCCGCCGGCACGAAGCCCATCAGGCTTCCCAAATCCGATGTGCTGGAATACGTCCTTGAGGACGGGAGCAGCATCGTCGTGCGTCCGTCGGGGACGGAACCGAAGCTGAAGATCTATCTTTCGGCAAAGGGCGGGAGCAGTCTGGAGTCAGAAGAGATCATCGGACGCCTGAAGGCGGAATTAAAAGACGTAATTAAATAGGCGCCTGCTATGGGGAACACCAACGGCCCAGTGCTTTCAATGAACTTAATCCGGCTATATGCCGATACTAGGTAGGAGAGAAAATGAATAAAGCATTAATCGCAATTGATAAAAGCAGGTCCTTCCGGGTTTACCTCGCCATTACCACGACCATGGTGGAGGATGCGCGGAAGGTTCATATGACCACGCCTCTGGCCACGGCCGCCCTCGGACGGGCGCTGACGGGAGCGGGCCTTATGGGGCTGCAGCTTAAAAACGAACAAGACAAACTGACAATCCAGTTCAAGGGAGACGGGCCGGCGGCTGAGATCCTGGTAACGGCCAACGGCGGCGGCAGCGTGAAGGGTTATATTTCAAATCCGGACGTGGACCTTCCGCTGAAGGAAAACGGAAAACTGGACGTGGGCGGCGCCGTGGGCGCAGGGACCCTGACCGTAATAAAAGACTTAGGATTAAGAGAACCTTATGTAGGAAAAATAGATTTGGTGAGCGGTGAAATCGGCGAGGATCTGACGGCTTATTTCTATCTGTCCGAACAGCAGCCGGCCTCCGTAGCGCTGGGCGTTCGGATCAACACGGATTATACGACGCTGTCGGCGGGCGGCATGATCATTCAGATGCTGCCGGAAGCAAAGCCGGAATCAGTGGACTTATTGGAGAAACTGCTGGCCGAAATGCCGCACATCAGCAGCCTTGTTGAGGAAGTTTACGGTCAGGCTGCAGGAAAAACAGAGGAAGCCGTAATAGACAGCCTGCTGGATCGCATTTTCCGATCGCTTCCCGGCGAGTTTGCCATGGAGCGCCTGGAATACAGAGACATAAAATGGGACTGCGACTGCTCGACAGAGCGTCTGGAACAGGTCATAATCAGCCTCGGTTCAAAGGACCTGAAGGAAATTATTGAAGAAGATGAAAAGGCGGAGTTGGTCTGCCAGTTCTGCGGTACCAGATACCAGTTTGGCAGGGAGCACCTGGAAAGGCTTCTTGAGGAAAGCATGCAGAGGGAGGGAAATGCTTAGTGCTGAAAGAATTTAAGGATTTTGCCTTAAAAGGAAATGTGAATCTTACGCAGGACCAGCAGTCAAACCCCGCCTTCAAACCACCCCGGTAAATATTTTCTCTCAGCTCAGGTTTATGTGATCTAAACCTGAGTATTTTATGATATACTTTATTAGAATACGGCAAAAAACTCCTACCTTTGTTAGGTGGCGGGAGAATGTCACAAAAAATTCTATGGCGGGAGGAAACGGAATGATCAAGCTGGGAGTTATATTCGGAGGGCGGTCGGGAGAACATGAGGTCTCTTTGATGTCGGCAACCTCGGTAATAAAGGCGGTCAACAAAGAGAAGTTTGATCTGGTGTTCATCGGGATTACGAAAAAAGGCGACTGGCTGTTATATGACGGGCCGGTTGAAAAGATAGAAGACGGAAGCTGGAAGGCGGCCGCTGAGGCGGCGCTGGCGGCTGATCCGGAGAAATACGCGTTTACTGTTGTCGGTGCCGGCGGAAAATCGCTGAAGGACCTGATCGATTTTGCCCTTCCGATTTTACACGGGCCGTATGGTGAGGACGGTACTATCCAGGGGCTGTTCGAAATGGCGGATATCCCTTATGCCGGCTGCGGCGTGCTCGGCTCTGCGGCGGCGATGGATAAGATCCTGGCAAAGCAGGTCTTCACAAAAGCGAATCTCCCCGGCTGCAGGTACTTACCCTTATTTAAGGAAGAAATCACAGCCGGTCTGGACCGTGTTGCCGATAAGGTTGAAAAATTTTTGCCTTATCCGATTTTTGTGAAGCCCGCCAATATGGGGTCCAGCGTCGGTATCAACAAAGCGAGAAATACAGAGGAATTAAAGGCCGCGATAGAGGAAGCGACCAAATACGACCGCAGGCTGATCCTGGAAGAAGGTTTGAACTGCCGGGAAATCGAAACGGCCGTCCTGGGGAACTACGACCCCGCAGCCGCGGCAGTGGGAGAAATCCTGCCTTCAGAGGAGTTCTACACCTATACGGCAAAATATTTTGACGGCGGACAGACAAAGCTCTGCATCCCGGCCGATATACCCGACGCCGTTGCAGAAGAGGTAAGATCCGTCGCCGTGGAGGCTTTCAAGCTGCTGGATTGCTCCGGATATGCCAGGGTTGATTTCTTCCTGGAGAGAGGCACCAATAAAGTTTACCTGAACGAGGTCAACACCATCCCGGGATTTACAAAATACAGCATGTTCCCGCTTCTTTGGGCGGAAGCGGGGGTACCGTACCCAGAACTCATTGAACGAATCATCGAGTTTGGCTTCGAACGCTATGAAAGCAGGCGCGCCGAGCACTAACGTCCAATTATGCCAGTAATAAATGTAT
>DATMXY010000287.1:0-3343 GCA_035561275.1 Anaerovoracaceae bacterium
AAATATATCAAGACGGACTGGTCGATCCCTTATTATAATATGGCTTTTGAAGAATATCTCATGACGAAGATGCCGGAAGATGATTATGTGTTCTTTTATATTCATGAACCTTCCATTATAATCGGAAAGCATCAGAACACGATCGAAGAGATCAACAAGGAGTATGTGGACGAAAATCAGATCCATGTCGCGAGGCGCCTTTCCGGCGGCGGCGCAGTCTACCATGACGAAGGCAATTTGAATTTTTCCTTTGTGATGCGTTCGGGAGCGGATGACGTCAATAATTTCGCAAAGTTTACCGCCCCCATTATCAAGGCGCTGGAGCGAATGGGAGTCCAGGCCGAACTGTCGGGCCGGAACGATATTCTGATCGACGGGAAAAAATTCTCCGGAAACGCCCAGTTTTCAAAGCACAATACCATTCTGCATCACGGTACCCTTCTTTTTGACTCCAAGATGGAGAACCTGTCCAACGCCCTGAAGGTAAAAGATTTAAAGATAGAGTCCAAGGGGGTAAAATCGGTCAGAAGCAGGGTTACGAACATTAAAGATTATTTGCAGCAGGATATATCGATCTCAGAGTTTAAAGAATATCTCATTCGCTACCTGGCTGAAACCTACGGCCTCGAAGAATACGTTCTCAGGGAGGAAGATATCGCCACTGTGAAAGAGGCTGTGGAGAAAAAATTCAGCACATGGGATTGGAACTGGGGTAAGTCCCCTGCTTTCGACGTTCAAAAAGTAGATAAATTCCAGTGCGGGATCATCGACGCCAGATTACAGGTAAAAGACGGACTGATTACCAGTTGCAAATTTTACGGAGATTTCTTTGTAAAAAAGGATATAGAGACACTGGAACAACTGATAACTGGCGCGCCGTACAGAGAGGACGCGCTTCTGGACATTTTAAAATCGATTGAAACCGGCGATTATTTCAACAATATGGATCATAATGAATTGGCAGTATTCTTATGCGAGCAGTAAGGGATCAATACTTATAAAAGCGCTCAAACAAAAACCGCCTGCTGATAAATTGCTTGCTCAACAGGCGGTAACCATATTGCCTTATTCGAAGATCAGTCGTCGATCCTGACCCTGTTAGAAAGGGTGCCGATCCCTTCTATGCTGCATTCCACCAGATCGCCATCCTCGAGAAAACGGTGCGGATTAAAACCGGCTCCGACTCCGCTGGGCGTTCCGGTACTGATAATATCGCCGGGCAGCAGGGTCATTCCTTTTGAAAGATCGCTGACGATAACAGGCAGATTAAAAATTAGCTTGCTCGTATTTGAGTTTTGTCGGATTTCACCGTTTACTGCGCAGCGGATATCGAGTTCTACCGGAAATGGCAGTTCACTCTTATCGGTAATGCAAGGCCCCATCGGGCAGAAAGTATCGAGGTTCTTTCCTTTGAACCACTGCTCATGCTTTATTTGAAGGTCCCGGGCGGAAACGTCATTGATAATCGTGTAGCCAAAGATATACTGCTCCGCGTCTTCCGGGCTTATATCCTTCCCTGTCTTTCCAATCACAACCGCGAGCTCTGCCTCATAATCGACCATATTCGTAACATTTCTGGAAAACCTGATATATTCTCCTTTTCCGGTTGCCGGCATGGCGGTTTTAGAAAAATAAACAGGCGCCTTCGGGACCCCGGAACCGGGTAAGGCTGTCTCTTTTATTTCATTTGCGTGTTCTATATAATTTTTACCAAGGCAGAAAATATTTCTCTTGGGATAGGGAATGGGCGCAAGCAATTTCAATCCGCTCTGGTCGAAATGCGGCAGAAAGGTCAAATCCGTAATACGGAAAGCTTCCTGAATTTCTGTACTCTGCCCATAGCGTTCGATCAGATTCAGCATAGAGTTAACGGGAGGCAGGCCATGTAAGGTCAGGATATCGTTCACCCTTATGATTTGACCTTCCGCCAGCACGCCGACGGTTTCAGTCCCATTTTCAAGATAAGTAACAAATTTCATTTTTATTCCCCTTTCTTTTACACCGTTCCGGTCATTTTTCAAACACCCTGCCGAGCGCATCCAGAATCAGTGATCGGATTTCAGACCCGCGCCGCACATTGGGATCAGGCAGTCTGAGATGGTTCCGTTTTCCTCGCAGTATTTCAGGTATGCGGCATACGTGGCTGCCGTTGTAGGCTCGCAGTAAATCCCCTTTGCGGCAAGCGCCCTTCTGGCTTCCATGATTCGATTTTCAGGGGCCGTAATGATTTCAATGTTATATTGATAAGCGTATTCCAGAATCTCTTCACCCCGCAGCGGCACGCCGATGGCAATTCCCTCCGCCAGTGTCGGTTGCGGGGTTACCGGAGCCGATTGTTTCAGGCCGGTAAGCGCCGCTTTTACAAAAGGATCGCAATGCTCGCTTTGAACCGCCACAAGATGCGGCATACTCTCGATTACTCCACTTTCAAACAACTCCTCTAACGCTTTTACCATCCCGATGAACAGCGTACCGTTGCCGAGAGGCACGAATAAATTGGCGGGAATTCTATGCAGCTGCTCAAAAACCTCGTAAATATATGTTTTTGTTCCTTCATAGAAAAACGGCTGATACACATGGCTTGCGTAATATTTCTTCTCCTTCTCCGCTTTTTCTCTGCACACATCGGCGCAGTGATCTCTCGAACCAGGTACAATATTGACGCGAGCATTGTGAGATTGAATCATTTCAATCTTCTTCGGCGAGGTCCCCTCAGGAACAAAGATCTCGCAGTCAAGACCGGCTTTTGCGCAATAGGCCGCCACACTGTTTCCCGCATTGCCGCTGCTGTCCTGTACAACGGAATCCACACCAATGGCTTTGCAGTGGGCGATCAATACTGCTGCGCCTCTATCCTTGAACGACAGAGTCGGCATAAAATAATCCATTTTCAGAAGGACCTCTTCATTGTACCGAATCACGGGAGTCATGCCTTCTCCCAGACTGATACCGCGCCACTCTTCCCCGGTCAGGGGCATGAAGCGGCGATAGCGGAAAATACTCCAGTTATCGCGGTCGACAAGAGACAAATCAAATTTCGGAGGCTCATACTTCAATTTCCAGAGGCCTCCGCAATCACATTTCGCTTTCCGGGTCGTCACATCTGACGTCACACCGCATTTTGAACAAATATACTGCAATTCCACTCCTGATTCACCTCAGCCAAATCAATCTTCCTAACAGCCGGCTGCTGCTGCAGTACAGAACATTAAGATACAAATTGTTGATATTCATACTTCCTCCGTAATCGAAAGCCGTTCATGCAGATCGAAAGCCGTTCATGCAGATCATTTATTTATATGAGTTAATCTATATAATATAATATCGCAGCTGAATTTTCAAT
>DATMXY010000288.1:0-5570 GCA_035561275.1 Anaerovoracaceae bacterium
TATACAAAAGGAAATATATCTGGCGGGGGGCTGCTTTTGGGGCCTTGAAAAATATCTCCACAATATCCCGGGAGTGATAAAAACCGAGGTGGGTTATTCCAACGGAAAGACGGAAAGGCCTACCTACGAGGAGGTTTGCCGCCATGATACCGGCCATGCGGAAACGGTGCGCCTGATTTATGACGCCTCGCAAATCAGCCTGGCAGGGCTGCTGCGGTTGTTCTATAAGGTGATCGATCCCACGTCCCTCAACAGGCAGGGAAACGACGTTGGAAGTCAGTACCGCACCGGGATCTATTATACGGATGAGGACGATTTACCGGTTATCCGCCGGTCCCTGGAGCTCCTGCAGAAAGATTACAAAAAACCCGTTGCCGTCGAGACGCTGCCCCTTGCGAATTACTGGCCGGCAGAGGAATACCACCAGGACTATCTGGAAAAAAATCCGGGCGGTTACTGCCATATCGATCCGCGGTATTTTGAACTGGCAAAGGAATCGGTGGTCGATCCCTTTGCATATAAAAAACCGGCAAACGACGATCTGATGGAGGGCCTGAGTCAGATCCAATACGATGTGACCATGAGAAACGGCACGGAGCCTCCGTATCATAATGAATACTGGGATCATTTTGAGGAAGGGATCTATGTGGACGTCACCTCTGGAGAGCCGCTGTTTTCATCCAGGGATAAGTTTGAAGCCTGTGGCTGGCCGAGCTTTTCCAGGCCCATCGATCCTGAGTCCGTAAACTCCAGGAGGGATTTTTCCCACGGAATGGTACGGGAAGAGGTGCGCAGCAGGGTGGGCGACACCCATCTGGGTCATGTTTTCGAGGATGGCCCCCGGGAATCCGGCGGCCTGAGGTATTGCATCAACAGCGCCGCGCTGCGTTTCATCCCAAAAAGCAAAATGGAGGAGGAAGGATACGGGAAATACCTTTCCTTATTAAACAATTAGGCAATAAAAACAAACGGTTTCATAAACAGGAAAAGTCTGGTATAATTTTTTTTAGCCTGATTTTCCGGAAGTACGCCACCGGAAGCATGCCGCTGAGAAACACATCACTACATGGAAAGATGGAGAAACACATGCAGCTGAAATCGGACTATTATGACACAGACTTCGAATTTACCTATAAAGGGAATACGATCCTGATCAGGAACGACGGCCCCGAGGGGGAGAGCCTTTACGTCAACGGGGTTTTGCAGGATCAGAACTTTGGCGCCCATAACGGCCATCTCATCGGCCATATCCTTGATGAAGAAAAACGGAGAGAGGTCATTGAAGTTTTTCTCGGCGGCCTGGAAACAAGTCACTGCATGGTCTATGCCAACGGGAGCTTAATTCATGCCGATGCGCCTCCGTCGGATCCTGTAATGATGCATGAAGAAGAAGTAAAAATAAAAAAGAGAGCTCCTAACTGGCTGACAACACTTTTACTGATCATACTGCTTGCGGCTGTCGCGGCGCTGCTGCTGCCGTATCTGGGAGCCCGTTCAAACGTTGAACCGCCGGATGCGGCTTCCACAGAGACCGGCGGCCCGGCATTGTCTGACAGTGTGTCAGCTTCCGGTGTGCCGGACAGCGGCACGGAAAGCGACCAGGGGAGAGGGACCGCGATTTCTGACAACGGCCCTGAAGTTCCGGAGAGCCGTATCGAAGTGAACTACACCTGGAACTATGGACGGGACCACTGGACCTACAGTCTTTCGATTCCGGAATCTACATACAGGTATTATCGAACCATAGACAGGAAGGGAATCAAGAGCTACAGCTATTATGTCACCGATTCCACCGACGACGAATCCATGTCCGGACTGGCGGAAAAATTCAAAGAAGCGGCGGAAAAGGGAAATTATTCCGATTATGATATGGTGAAAAACATCATCTTCTTTGTCCAGAATCTGAACTATGTCGACGATAAGGTCGGGACCGGTTATGACGAATATCCCAAATTCCCGCTGGAAACACTGGCCGATGAAGGCGGCGACTGCGAGGACAGCGCGATCCTGCTGGCGTCGCTTTTGAGGGAACTGGGCTACAGCACCGTGCTGATCCAGTTTGAGAATCACATGGCGGTGGGTGTAAAAGGCGGGGAATCCATATCAGGCAGCTATTTCGAAGTGGACGGAAGCCGTTATTATTACGTGGAAACGACGTCGCCGGGCTGGGATATCGGCGAGGTACCCGAGCCGATGATCGACCAGCCGGCCAGGATACTGACCCTGAATTAAAACAGGATACTGACCCCTGAATTATAATGAGAAAGGCGCTCCCATGAGACTTTTTATAGCGATTAATTTAAGCGATGAGATCAAGGATTACCTGACGGCCGCGATCTGTGAACTGAAGAATCACGCGTCCAAGGGCAATTTTACCCGCAGGGAAAACCTCCATCTGACGCTGGTATTTTTAGGAGAACTGAGCGCAGATCAGCCGAGCGCCGTCAAGTCGGCGATGAACCGGGTGAACGGGGAGCCCTTCCGGCTGTCGTTTTCCGGTTTCGGCAGGTTCAAAAGGAACGGCAGAGATATCCATTGGGTGGGAGTTGAAAAGAGTGAAGCACTGTTTTCCATCCAGAAGCAATTGTCTGTCGAACTTGAAAAGGCAGGGTTTTCCCTGGAAGACAGGGCATATTCCCCGCATCTAACCCTGGGACGGGAAGTACGCCTGACGGATCCCTCAGTGAATATCTACGGGTCTCTGCCGGCGGTAAAGGCGGAAATGGACGCAACCAGGATCAGCCTCATGAAGTCGGAAAGGGTCAACGGGATTCTGGCCTATACCGAGATTTACGGAAAAGACCTGGGGAAATAAGGAATGTCAAAGGTTAGGGAAATCAACCTGGAATACGGAAGCCCCACGGTGGATGCGGCGGTCAGGAATATGGTCAACCAGCTCGGCACCTGCAAAGGCCAGGGATACAAGGCAGTCATCCTGATTCACGGCTACGGTTCCTCCGGCGTGGGAGGCGGGATCAAAGCCGCGGTAAGAAACAAGCTGAGAGAACCAAGCCTGAGCGGCATCGTCCGGCAAAGCTGCGGCGGTGAACACTGGTATCATAAGAAGCGGGAGCTTCTCGGGATCTGTCAGTCTCTGGGCGACTATCAGAGAAAGATAGACGGTAACCAGGGCGTCACCGTGGTGATTTTAAAATAGGTAAAGGAGGAAGTTTCAATGGGGATCCGTATTTATCGGGGCGACATTACAACACTTCCCGTTGACGCCATCGTCAATGCGGCTAATGAGACATTGCTCGGCGGGGGCGGGGTCGACGGGGCAATCCACAGAGCCGCAGGAAAAGAACTGCTGGAGGAATGCAGGACCCTGCACGGATGCAAAACCGGTCAGGCGAAAATCACGAAGGGATACCGGTTGCCCGCGAAGCACGTGATCCATACCGTCGGGCCTGTCTGGCACGGCGGCGGACATGGAGAACCCGGGCAGCTGGCGGACTGCTATCGGAACAGCCTCAGGCTCGCGCAGGAAAACGGACTAAAGTCCGTCGCGTTCCCGGCGATATCCACGGGAGTCTACGGCTATCCAAAGGAGCAGGCGGCCCGGATAGCCGTTGAGACCATAAAAGAATTCCTGGCGGGCTGCGATATGGAGGTCGTCCTGGTGGTTTTCGGAGAACTGGATGAGCTTTTGTACAGGAAACTGAGCAATAAATAAAGGAGTTTAAATGATTACAGTAACGAATGTAAGCTTGAATTTCAGCGGAACAACGCTGTTTAAGGACGTCAATTTAAAATTTACCCAGGAAAACTGCTACGGGATCATCGGAGCAAATGGGGCCGGAAAGTCAACGTTTTTAAGGATTCTTTCCGGCGATCTGGAACCGTCAACAGGGGAAGTAAGCATTGATCCCCATCTGAGGATGTCGGTTCTGAAACAGGATCATTTTGCTTTTGATGATTTTTCCGTTTTAGATACGATCATTATGGGCAATTCCAGATTGTACGATATTATGAAGGAAAAGGACGCCTTGTATTCCAAGGAGGATTTTACCGAGGAGGACGGGATCAGGGCGTCGGAGCTGGAGGGAGAATTCGCTGAGCTGAACGGCTGGGAATCGGAATCGGATGCCAGCAGGCTGGTTCAGGGGCTTGGTTTGGGTATCGATATCCTGTATCGCGAGATGAATACCCTGACCGGTAAGGAGAAGGTAAAGGTCCTTCTGGCGCAGGCGCTTTTTGGAAAGCCGGAAATTATTCTGCTGGATGAACCGACTAACCATCTGGATATTTTAGCCATCAACTGGCTTGAGGACTTCCTGCTGGATTACGAGGGAACCGTCATCGTTGTTTCCCATGACAGGCATTTTCTCAACACAGTATGTACGAGCATCGTAGACGTTGACTATGGGAAGATCAAAATGTTCGTCGGCAACTATGAATTCTGGTACGAAGCCAGTCAGCTGATCCAGAAAATGATTCGGGACCAGAACAAGAAAAGCGAGGACAAGATCAGGGAACTGCAAAGCTTTATCCAGAGGTTCTCAGCCAACAAATCAAAATCAAAGCAGGCAACCTCCAGGAAAAAGCTGCTGGATAAGCTGACCGTCGAAGAGCTGCCGGCCTCTTCGAGAAGATATCCTTTTGTCGGCTTTACCATGGACCGTGAGCCGGGCAAGGAGATTCTGACCGTAGACGGAATCAGCAAGACGCTGGACGGAGTGAAGGTATTGAACAACATTTCCTTCCGCATGAACAAGGGGGACAAGATCGCCTTTGTCGGGGAGAACGAGATCGCCAATACCACATTCTTTAAGATATTAATGGAAGAAATAGAACCGGACGAAGGGACCTTCAAATGGGGGGTCAGTACGTCGCGCTCTTACTTCCCGATGGATCATTCCTCGTTTTTCAATGACTGTGACCTGAACCTGGTAAAATGGCTGGGCCAGTTTACCGAGGAGACCACAGAAACTTTTATGCGAGGTTTTCTTGGCAGGATGCTCTTTTCCGGAGACGACGTCTTTAAGCCGGTAAAGGTGCTGTCGGGAGGGGAAAAGGTACGCTGCATGCTTTCCAGAATGATGCTCTTTGGTTCCAATGTACTTGTGCTGGATCAGCCGACCAACCATCTTGACCTGGAGTCCATCACGGCGGTCAACAACGGGTTGATTGATTTTAAGGGAGTCATTCTTTTTTCCTCCCACGACCACCAGTTTATCCAGACCGTGGCCAACAGGATCATCGAGATAAAAGAAGACGGCGCAATGCTTGACAAAACCTGTACCTATGATGAATACATTGAAAGCGCTTATTTATGAGGCTGTCTACAAAATGATTGAATCAATCTTAGAGAGATCAGGCGACCTCTCTTATTGAAAAGGAAGAATCCACCAATAAATGTACAATTTTTCAACTAATGGACGGAATTATACAATAAAAACCCTGAATTTTCTGCCATTTTCCTCTTAAAAACTCGGTTTTAGTCCGAAAATCCGTCCATTTATTGAAATTTTGAACATAAAATTCTCCCGTTTTTCATTTTGAGACGCTCTTTTCTCTGATATTTTACAAGAAATCTCTTTACATTCGCCGGAAACAGTGCTATATATTAT
>DATMXY010000289.1:0-3860 GCA_035561275.1 Anaerovoracaceae bacterium
CCTCTTTCCTGGGATGTCTTCAAGGCTGACCAAAATTTTGGCCCCGTCATACCGGAGGACGGTGTTTTTTTGATATGCCGCATCGTTCTGGTCTGGAAAATCAATGCGGTAATGCGCGCCTCGGCTTTCCCTGCGGTTATAGGCACCCAATAAAATCGCCTTCCCAAGCAGGCATAGACTCTCCATGTTCAGATTTTCATACAGCCCGCAGGTATCATCATAATTCCCTATGACCTTTTCAGCCAGTAGCCGGTCCAACGCCTCCAGTCCAGCTTCCATCTGTGGCCCGCTTCGCACAATGCCGAGGCTGTCATTTAAGATACGGTTCAGCTGCGCTTGTATTGCAGGGAGGGGAAAATGCTTTGACCCCGCCCGCAGGGACGCGGCTCTCTGCCGTATGCCTTCCATGGTCTGTCTGCCACAGACTTTAAATTCGTCACCTGTGTAACCGACCGATATATCCTCGATAGCTGACCTTGCCGCCACGCTCCCGCCATAGATGGCACCCAGCGTTGAATTCCCGCCCAGGCGGTTTGCCCCGTGGTATTGGCAACAGCACTCCCCAGCGGCGTACAGGTTTTGAAAAACTGTCCGGTGGCCTTCGTCCACCTGGACACCCCCCATAAAGTAATGGATACCGGGAGAAACGGGAATCGGTTCCTTTCGGGGATCAATCCGCAGGTAGGTTATGCAGTCCTCAGCAAGATCACCCAGCTTCTTTTCCGTCACTTCGGCGGGGATCTGCGTCATATCCAGATAAACGTTTTGTGCGCTGTCCGGTTGTTTGCATATATGCCAAATCTCGCGCGACACCACATCGCGGGGCATCAGGTTTCCCATTCCAGGATACCTCTCCTCCATGAAATACCAGGGTTGCCCGTCACGATAGGTAAAAAGCCGACCGCCCTCACCACGCGCCGCCTCGCTGATGAGCAGACACTTGCCGGAGCGGGGAACGGTGGTGGGGTGATATTGGATAAACTCGGTATTTGTAAGAGGCACGCCCAACCGAAACAGCGCCGCAGTTACCGCCCCAGTGTTTTGCAGGGAACCTGTGGTTTTCCCAAACAGGCCGTTAATCCCTCCGGTGGCAATGATGCCGGCATCGCCCTGAAGGGGAAGCAATTCCTGTGTCCGATTATCCAGCGCAACGCACCCCAGGCAATTGTTTCTTTCGTCCTTGACAAGGCTCACAAAAGAATGGTCGGCGTACCGGGTGATCAGCCCTTCGGCCTCATATTTGCGGATCTCCTGTATCAGCGCGGTCATGACCTGCTTTCCCGTGCTGCTCATGGCAAAAGCAGTGCGTTTTTTCCTTTGCCCTCCGAAATTGCGCAGGTCGATGTTCCCACTGTCGTCCTGATTGAACATGACCCCCAAGTCCGCCAAGTGCCGCACAATCCCAGGAGCTGATTCCACAAGCGCCCGCACCGTGTTGGGGTCGGCAAGAAACGCCCCGGCCTTCATGGTATCCCTGTAATGCTCCTCCACGCTATCGTCTTCACCCTTGGTGTTTAGCGCGGCGTTGATGCCACCCTCGGCCATGACCGACTGCGCCCGCTCCGAGGGCATGAAGGAGAGCAAAATTACTTTATATTCTTTCTCCGCCGCCATAAGAGCAGCGCTTAAGCCTGCAAGCCCGGCCCCGGCAATGATTATCGTCTGATTCATAGAAATTGCCACCCTATATAATAAAAGAGTACCGCGCCGGTGAAAAACAGGAGAAAAACAGACGCGATCAGAAACAAATCCCACCGCCTTTCATGGTGCTTGAGGATTCCCCAGGACACCAGCAGAGGGCGGATATTGACAAAAATATGTACAAAGAGCGAGGCGATCAGCAAAAGCTGTGTGACCAGTTTGATGGTCGTAAACTCTATGAGGCCGAATGTGCCGTCCACCGTTTCGCCATATACGCCAAAATGGAAAAACAGTAAAATGAGGATGGCAACACCGCTGAAACGCCTGGCCCAAAACTCCTTGTTTTGCCTCAAATACCAACGTCCCGATTCTTTTCCACCCCGCACGGCCTGAACCGTCAGTGCCGCGCCCAAAGCCGCATGAATCAGGATCAGCCCGAAACCGAGCCACGCAAGCATTTTCCCCGCATTGGTGCCGACACCCAGCAGCATAAAGCTGCCCATGACGCCATGAATTAAGAATATAAGGAGGATCACTGCCGACAAGATGGTATTGATTCTGCGCACGACGATTCCTCCTTTCAGTGCTTAACGGTTGTATTAGCCGTCAGTCGATAGCCGTAGACAGGATGGACCGCCAGCCCCGATACATTCCCTTCAAACACAAGTTTTGTCTGCGGATAGCCGAGGAATATAAAGGCGGCGTCCTTAAGCGCAAGCGCCTGTATTTGATCGGTAAGAAGAATCCTCTGATCCGGCTCGAACTCACTTTCCAACCTGCGGATTGCGCTGTCTACCTGTTCATTGCGGTAATGCCCATCGTTCAGCCTTCCATCGGATGCAAAGTAATCTTCAAAGAATCTCTGCGCATCGCCGTTTTTCGCGGTTGGGGCCGCGAGCAGCAGCATGTCGAATTTTCCGTAACGCGCACGGGAAGTAAAGAAGACATTGCTGTAGGTCTTAATGGATATTTCAAGGCCAATTTGCTTAAGCTGTGCTTTCAGGGTTTGCGCCCATTCCAAAAGCTCCGTTTCGCCCGCAGTCACAGCGAGCCGAAGTAAAAGCTTTGTGCCATTTTTGTCCGCGATGCCGTCGCCGTCCGTATCGGCATATCCGGCGTCTGCAAGCAGTAATTTGGCTGCGCCAGGGTTAAACGGGTAAGACTCCGCATCGTCTGAAAAGGGCAACAGCGGGGCGAATGCGCCGCTTGACGCCTGCCGGTTGGTAGCCGACGCAATCGCCTGCCGCATATTTTCGTCCGATAAAACCGTACTTTCCATATTCATCATTAGGAGATAGGCAGCTGCCGTAGCAGTCTGCTGCGTATGATAGCCCTTCTCCACAAAATTGGGGAGGCTTTCCTGCGGAACACCCACAGCCGCGTCAGCTTTATTCTGCTCTAATGCTTTCACGAGCTTATCCGGATCCGCCGCATATCGAATTGCTGCACTTTCAAGCGCGGAGATGCCGCTGTGGTAATCACTGAAGCGTTGCAGAATGATCTCCGTTTGCCCGGTAAATTTGACGGGGATAAACGGTCCGGTACAAACAGGAAAATAGGAAAAATCCTTTTTCTGTTCCGTTCCGGCATCTACAATGATGAATATCGGGTCAGCGAGGTTGTGAATAAGTTCCGGGCATGGCTCTAACGTGCGGATGGTCAGCGTTAAGCCGTCTGCCCGCACGGATGACAGTGGCAGCAGCTTTGCCGCCTTGCCATTGATGCGAACCGTACGTTCCAGAGATTCCTTCACGCTTGGTGCGGTCATGTCTGTACCATTGTGGTATTTCACGCCGGACTCCAGCCGAATTTCCCATGTGAGAGGATCGATGTTCTCCCATGATTGGGCAAGCCAAGGCTGGATACGCTGCTCGTCATCAAGAAATGTGAGAGTTTCACCCACGCCATACGAAAGCGTAAAGCGGCCATTATCCTCATGGGCCGGGTCAAGATCAGAGGGAAATGCCTGATCCGCAAGAATCAGCTCAGGCTCTGCCTGTATCCAGTCCATATTTTTAAGCCCCGTATTTGTTATGGTCACTACCTTGGGTTTGCTGTGTATTGTTGCGCCGGATACCGTATCCACAGAGGAGGTTTGTTGTATGACCGTCCCGGAAAGCAGAAGAGTAACGGCCGTAACAGCCAGTATGATCAGCCTTCTTTTCATCGTAACACCTCATCATCATTTACGATGGGTTTCACCGGTCTTTTTGCAGTAT
>DATMXY010000290.1:0-11481 GCA_035561275.1 Anaerovoracaceae bacterium
TCATTATACAGGATTATGCGCATATTTTTGTACTTTACTTGAATTTTTGCACACATCACAGCAGATTCTTAACCGCCGCTAAAACTACAAAACAAAAAAGCCTTGAAGTTTCTTTCAAGGCTTCGCGCACAAAACAGGAAAAAATCCAATCTGTGTTTCTTTCATCCGGACTATACCGTCGGTATCGGAATCTTACCGATTCTGCCATGCTGGCTCGCGGACTCGTAGCTTGCGCTCATTACCGCCGGTGAGGACTTGCACCTCGCCCTGAAACAGATTTATTGTTTCATTATATTCCCCGATCTATGATCTGTCAAACAGAAATGTCTGTTATTCCTCTCTGATTTCCTAAAATTTCTAAGCTTTCCAGTACTCTGTCGACTCGGCACTAAGGCTGCAGGAGCTCCAGCAGCGCTTCCTGGGTCAAGGCGCCCATGCCGGACATATCGTCTTTTATAATTGCGTCTGCCAGATCTTTCTTGTTTTCCTGAAGCTTGAGGATTTTTTCTTCCAGAGTCCCTTTTTCTATCAGCTTATATACCTGCACACTGTTTTTCTGCCCGATCCTATGGGTTCTGTCAGTGGCCTGGTTCTGAACCGCAATATTCCACCACGGGTCATAATGGATGACGACATCGGCGGCTGTAAGGTTCAGTCCGGTACCCCCAGCCTTCAATGAAATCAGGAAAACCTGGGTATCGTCTTCATTAAACCGGTCCACCATCTCCATTCGTTTCTCTTTTGCTGTGGCGCCGGTCAGCATGCAATAGGAAAATCCTTCCTTCTTCAGCCTTTTCTCTATTAGTTCCAGCATAGAGGTAAACTGTGAAAACAGAAGCGCCTTATGCCCGGCGGAAGTGGCCTCAAGCAGCAATTCCACGCATACTTCCAGTTTTGCGCTTTCGTCCGTATACTCGTCGTAACAAAGGGACGGATGGCAGCAGATCTGACGCAGCCTGGTAAGCAGCGCAAGAATGATAATCTTATTGTTTTCAAAGCCGCCTTCCTTGATTTTATCACGGATTTCTTTTTTTGTTCTTGCCAGATTTGCAAGATACAGTCTTTTCTGTTCCCCTTCCATTTGAGAATAAACTACGCTTTCTATTTTTTCCGGAAGTTCTTTCAGTACGTTTCGCTTTAATCTGCGCAGCATGAACGGGGCGATTTGCCTGCTCAATATTGCCGCTTTTTCCTTGTTCTCATTTTTTACAATGTCGATTTCATAGGTCTCTTTGAATTTCTTATAGGTGTACAGATAGCCCGGCATCAGAAAGTCAAATATGCTCCACAACTCGCTGAGCCTGTTTTCCACCGGCGTACCGGTCAGTGCGAAACGTTGCCTGCTCTTTATGATCTTTACCGCTTTTGCATTCTGCGTTCCATAATTTTTAATGAACTGCGCCTCATCTATGATATGATAGCGGAATTCCTTTTCCCGATACCGTTCGATATCTCTTTTCAGCAAATCATAGGAGGTGATGACGACGTCGCAGTCATCCATCCGCTTTAACAAAGCTTTCCGCTCCGCCAGGGAGCCTATGCCGATCAGCACACGTAGCTTTGGCGCAAATTTCTGTATTTCATTCTGCCAGTTCAATATCAGAGAGGCCGGGCAGACCACCAGGGCGGAGCAATCCTGCGCTTCCTCTTTTTTTGAAAGCAGCAAGGATAGGATCTGGAGCGTTTTCCCAAGCCCCATGTCGTCTGCCAGAATCCCGCCGAAGCCACAGTCGTCCATAGTAGCCAGCCATCGGTATCCGTCCTTTTGATATCCTCTCATGATAGGATCCAGGCTTTCGGGAACAGAGAAATCACTGTCGTCAATTGCCTTCATATTTCGAATCAGACTCTTAAAATGTCCGTTCCTTTGAAACGTAACGTTACTTGAGTTTCTTAAGAGGTTATCGAGATACAGCGCCCTGTATCTGGGGACCGTAATCTGTACTTTGGAGAGATCCTTCTGGGTAAGCCCCAGTCCCTCGACCATTTCTGCCAGTTCTGAAAATCCGGAGCCGTCCAGCCGGAGAAAGCTGCCGTCTTTCATCCTATAGTACTTCCGTTTCTGCCGGTATTGATTTAAGGCTTCCATCGCTTCATCCGGGGGCAGCCCCCCAGTGTCAAGGTCAATATGCAGCAGATCGCTTTCAAGCCGGACGCCCACAGAAATCTGGGGAGGCTTTTTTACATTCATATTTTTAAGCCTGTCAGAAACAAATATCTGACCCAGCCTGGAAAGTTCCTCCATCCCCTCTGCGACAAAATGATAAATTAAGTCGTCGTCTCCCTGCATAAAAGAAAACTTTTTCACCGGATCGTAGCACTTAAAATATTTGTTCATAACGAGATCCAATCTTCGTTCTCTTTTTTCATCTCTGGCGATGCCCTTCGGCGATAGGATCGCGTCGTCATGAGGATCTATTTCCACGCTTCCATACCGGTACTTCACCGCTGCCGTGATCGCGTCGCTGATCGGGCTGTCAAGATAAAATTCTGCCTCCATCTCATCAGGGGCAAATTGTTTCATCGCGGCTGTGTCGCCTTTTATTTCTACAATGTCTTCCAATTCCGAAAGGACATTCCCATAGAATGACGTCATATCATCGTTTGAGATCAGCAGCGGCTGCCTGGAACCAAGCCGGGCTGTGATCAGATCCTTTAAGCCCAGGGAGAAATCCTGGCTGCAGCGGTATAATACATTGGTAAGGTTATGCTCTTTTCCAAATTGGGATTTCTCTGAGAAATACAGATAAATGCGCTTCTCCCCAAGTATGTACGCGCAGTCCGGCAATGACAGGGAAAAGCCGTTTTTATTCGGAAGTTCCTTGATTTCCAGATAAAATTCCGGCGTATTGTCAGTCAGTTTTGAAGGCTTTCCGGCGCTGCCCGATGCGCCGGCGGCGCCATAGGATCCATAAGAGGCAGTTGCGCCAAAGACGCCGATGGAGACCTCTCTCCTTGCGAGTAAGTCAAACAGCTCATCCAGGCCGGAAGGCATAAGCTTCAGGTTTCGCTTATCCCTTTCCGGCCCATAGGCTTCATTGCCGCTGCCGGAATGCTGGGATCCATATCCTTCGGAATATCTGCCGTTTAAAGCCGAGTAACCGTCCTTTTCATCCTGCTTCTTTAATATAAATCTCACGAACGGCTTTGATTCTGTTTCAAAGGCGTCAATATGGTGAATCAGTTCCAGATCCTTGCCGTAGGTGACGACAGTTCCGGCCTTGATATTATTACAGAAGGTTTCAATATTTTTAACGATATATTGCCTCGAATTCCCAACGGTAAGGCTTAAATATGCGGCTCCGTCAAACAGCTCCAGCTTTGGTACAGCCTTCACATCGTTCCCTGCGGCGAACCTGGCCGAATCATCCATTGCATAGCGATTTATTAAAGCTTTGATACGGGGATCCGTGAAAACGGCGGCAGCTGCCTTACCTGTTCTTCTGAGGCCGTAATGCCCATAAACATTTTCAAACAGTTTATTGACAACGTCGTTTCTGTTCGTTGCCGCGTCTTTATTCATACTGTCAGGAATTCCGCCGATTACTTCCCTGGTTTCTGTTTTTCTTATTACCTTATCGACGTCCTCTTCTTCATAGCTGTCGTCATCAAAATCGTCTTCAGCATAATTTTCGTCGAAGGGCCCCTGACCGTCCATTCTTGTGTAGGCTGCTGATTCTATGTTTTTATATCGGTAAAGCAGCAATGCGACGATGTGCTTGCAGGCTTTGTAATGACTGTTATAAGCGGGGCAGGTGCAATCATATTCTGTTACCTGGCTGGAATTATCTATGCAAATACTGGTAGTATAGGGGCTTCTTTTGCTTCCTTTTACACAGGAAGTCAACTGTTCTTCATCCTCTTTCTTCCAAAGCCTTACGTCAGTAACCCGATCCCTTCTATAATAATCCTCTCCTCTGTCGAATATGATCCTGCTCCCTGCCACATCCCTGATTTCAGTCAGTGACAGCTTTGTTTTCAATTCCATTGACGGTTGATCCTCCCGGGTTGATCATACGGTCTGGCGGCGGTTAATAACCTCCAGAAATTCTTTCCCGTATCTCTTAAATTTCTCTTTTCCTACACCGTTAACCTCGAGCATTTCTTCCTCATTTCCTGGAAGCCGCACGCACATATCTGTCAATGTTGCATTTGAAAATACTACAAACGCAGGCACCCCCTGTTTTTGAGCAATCCGGCTGCGAAGCTCCCGAAGTGAGTCAAATAATTCACCGTTTGCAAAATTAACGCCAAAACCCTCTTTTGAAGTCGTTTTTCTATTTGCTTTGACATTTACTTCGTTATCCTTTATAACCTTCATCTTCAGCATTTTTCGTTCAATCAGAATTTCCTTTTCTCTTATTCCCAGCCTCAAAACAGGATATTCATCATTTGTTATGTAAAGATATTCGTTTAAAATAAGAAAATTAATCATTTCTCTCAAACGGGGTTCCCTGGTATCTTTCATAATTCCATAGGTTGACTGTTCATTCAGGTGAAGCCGCATAAGCTTCTCCGTTTTGCTTCCCCTTAGTGTATCGATTATCGTTTTAACTCCGTATCGCTGTCCGGATCTCTTTACACAGGAAAGGATTTTCTGTGAATCTGTAGTGATATCAAGCTCCTCAGAATGGTGCAAGCAATTATAACAATTTCCGCAAAATTTCGAGCTCTTTTCGCCAAAATATCTTAATATATATTCCCTGAGGCACTCGTTCGTATGGCAGTAAAAGGTCATTTGCTTCAACCGCTCCCGCTCTTTCTCTTTTAAAAGATGCTGAAGTTCTTCCTCTAACAGATCGTTTTCGCCGCCATGGTCAATTAAGAACTGGTTTGTGACAACATCCTGACCGCTATAGAACAAGATACATTCCGCGGCCTCTCCGTCTCTTCCTGCACGGCCCGCTTCCTGATAATAGCTTTCAATATCCTTAGGCATATTGTAGTGGATCACCAGAGATATGTTTGACTTGTCGATTCCCATTCCAAATGCGTTGGTGGCTACCATGATCTGCATGCGGTCAAATAAAAAATCTTCCTGATTACGCTTTCGTTCAAGATCAGAAAGACCGGCATGATATCTTGCCGCCTTATAACTCTCTTTGCATAAATTTGTACATACTTCCTCTACATTCTTACGGGTAGCACAATAAATTATGATGCTCTTGCTGCCGTTCTTTCTTATCACAGATAATAATGAAGTCATTTTATCTTTGGGATGCTGCACTTCGAAATACAGGTTTTCACGATTAAAGCCTGTAAATATAACAGATGGATGATTTAGCTTAAGGAATTCAATGACATCTGAGCGTACTTCAGGAGTCGCCGTGGCGGTAAATGCGCTGATTACCGGGCGATTTGACAGTGTGCCAATAAACTTTTCAATCAGAAGGTAACTTGGACGAAAGTCCTGCCCCCATTGAGATACACAGTGGGCCTCGTCTACAGTTATCATTGAAATGGGTATATTTTGCGCCAGCTTCTGGACATCCTCCGTCAGCAGGCGCTCGGGCGCTACATAAATAATTTTATATTCGCCTCTCATGGCCTTGCCACGTACTCGCTGAAACTGATCCGCCGACAGGGAGCTATTGAGATAAGCAGCTTTTACGCCAACTTGAATGAGTGCGTTTACCTGATCCTTCATTAAAGAAATGAGTGGAGAAATTACTAAAGTAATGCCTTCAAACATTAAAGCCGGAATTTGAAAGCATAATGATTTACCGGCTCCGGTAGGCATGATCCCCACTGCGTCCCGACCTTCAAGAATTGCGTCGATGATCGCTTCTTGTCCTTCTTTAAAAGTCGTGTATCCAAAATACTGCTTTAATACTTCATATTTGTCTGTATCTTTTTTATCTCCGCTATTCATGAAAAAAACAACCGCTAGGCCTCCTGATCCTCTTCACTCGACTCTCTCGGAAGTTGTCCGCCCGCCAGTTCAAATATGGCGTCGGCAAAAATTTTCGTGCATTTTATGAGATTTTCAATCTCCATATATTCGTTTTTCTGATGGGCGAGATCAGGCTCATCAGGAAATACCGCCCCGTATGCGACGGTATTCTTCACCGCTCTGGCATAGGTCCCGCCGCCGATGACGATGGGCTCGCTGTCAGCGTCGCCGGTATGCTTTTTATATACCTCCATCAGCGTTTGAATCATCTTGTCGTCTTTGGGGATAAAGATCGGCTGTTTGTGTTCCTTCTTGACGATCCCGAGATTATATTGATTGACCACCGGCAGAATGGCTTCATATACCTGCTCGTCGTTCATGGTGACCGGATACCGGATATTGATGGTGACGACAGCCGATTCATCGTCGATATTCACCATGCCCACGTTGAAAACCAGCTTGCCCGAAGGCTCGTCCTCAAAGCCGCAGCCGATGGCGCCGCCGTTCAGGTCGAAGCCGATATGGCCGTTATAGAAATCGATAAAGTCGCGTACGTCGTCATTTTCCAGGCCGATTTCACCCAGGAATTTCATCAGGATGGAGATGGCGTTCAATCCCAGCTCCGGCCTCGCGCCGTGAGCCGATATCCCCTGCGCCGTGATCTCGAGGTTTTTTCCCATCCCTTTGGTATTGAGCTGCCAGCCCGTATTTTTCCTGAACTCCGCCGCCTTCTCCTTAACGGCCTCGTAGGCGTCCGCTTTGATCACGGCTCTGGCATGGTCTGCCACCATGTTGGGCGCGTTGCCTCCGGTCACGCTCCTCAGGGAAATCCCCTTTGCGCCTGCCGCAGATTTTCCGAGCTTCTTTGCAAGATCAAAGATCAGTAAGCCCATTTCCCCATGGATCGCAGGAAAACCCGCGTCGGGAGAAAAGCCGAAATCGGGATGCTTTACCCGCTTCAGGTAATAGTGCATCCCCTTCCAGCCTGTTTCCTCGTCGAGTCCCAAAATCAGGCGAATCTTTTTCTCCGGAACCACGCCGGCGTCTTTTAATGCTTTCATGGCATAATACGCGGCAACTGTGGGCCCTTTATCGTCGATGGCGCCCCGTCCGTATAACCGGCCTTCGGCGATCTGCCCGCCGTAGGGCTCGTAATCCCAGTCTTTTCCTTCCGGCACCACGTCAAGATGGCAGAGGATGCCCATGATCTCATCGCTTGTCCCAACCATATCGCCTTCTTCATCCAGCAGATAACCGCCAAACTCGATGTGGCCGCCGTAGTTGTCGATGTTCTCTGTGTCAAAATCGTCCGCCTTTGCTTTGCTCAGCATATATTCAAAAGCTTCCTGCACGCCCGCTCCAAAGGGCGCTCCTTCAAGGGGCGCCGCGGCAACGCTTTTGAAGGCGATGAGCTCCTGCAGGGTCCTGATGATTTCTTCCCGGTATTGTTCGATCAGATCCAGGTAATTCGCTTTCATGGTAAAAAACCTCCGTGTGTTGGCGCCCGACTCCGGCAAACGGGCGTCAGACATTGTATTTTAATTTATTCCGCTGTCCGGATAAATTCTTCTCCCAGCAGCTTCGTGATATCCGTAAGCGCCTGCTCGGCCCGGGGCAGGTGCCCCGATTCCAGAAGGGCAGGATTTTCTTTCATCCCGTTATCCAGCGGTATGATGTAATATGCTGTTTTTCCGTCTTTCTTATACCTCTCGACCCACAGCGGGACCGCGCTCATTTCGACGGAGAGGATCTCCTTTGTGCTTTTCATGTATTCCAGCCGGACCTCAGCGATGATCTCCTGCTCCGTATACTCGGGGTTCCTGATGTCCAGAGTCTCCGCACGCTGGTTGGAAATGAAGTTCCCCATGGAATAAAAGACGGGGACCTTCCTGCCCGTTTCTGCAACGGCGAGCATTTCCATACCCTGGATCACATGGGGGTGGGAGGCAAAGATCACGTCCGCCCCGAAGCTTGCGGCCTGCATCGCCATGTACTGCTGGTATTCGTTGGGGGAGCGCTGGTATTCCTCACCCCAGTGGAAATAGCAAATCACGATTTCGGCGCCGTCTGCCCTGGCGCCCTCAATGCTATGTTTTACCTTTTCCAAATCCTCGTCAAGCGTATTGTAATTGAAGGTATTCAAAAGCGGCCTGGCGTCCTCGGGGATCGGGACCGAGTTGATGGTGGGGATGGCCTCATATTCAGGCGTCTCGTAAAGATATGCGACAACGCCGATTTTCATATCATTTACAGTGAGGACTACGTAATCCTTTTCGCCCTCAAGCTGTGTGCCCGTGGTGACCAGGCCTGCTTCCCGGGCCACCCGGAGAGTCCTTTTCATACCGTCGATCCCCATGTCCATGATGTGGTTGTTGGCGGTGAACGCAACGTCAAAGCCCGCTTTCTTCAGCGCATCCGCGAGGCTGTCCGGCGTATTGAACACGGGATAACCCGAATAACGCCCGCCGGCAAAGGTGGTTTCCAGATTGCACAGGGCCAGGTCGGCCCCTTCGATATATCGCTTCACATACTCAAAGTTGTTGTCGAAATTGTATGTCCCCGTCGCGTTGTCATACTGGGCGTCGATCTGGGACCGATGGACCATCACGTCGCCCACTGCGGAAATGCTTAAGGATACGGGTTTCTCCGGTTCAGCCACGGTTGGGGGCGGAGGCGGGACGGGGGGTTCCTCTTCTACGTCTTCATGTAAAAGAGGTGGGAGTATGAACCATAGCCCCACCGCAACGATTAGTACTGCCAGTATGATTAAGTATTTTTTCAAGTTAAACCGCCTCAACACCGGCAACTTCAGGATATTGCTCTTTCAGTATTCTTTCGATAACGCCCTTAAGGGTCATCTGTGCTCCCGGGCATCCGTGGCAGGCGCCCTGCAGCCTGACTTTCACGATATTGTCAGCCGTGTACTCCACGAACTCTATGTCTCCGCCGTCCCTCTGCAGAAACGGTCTGATGTTTTCGATCGCGTCTTTGATGTTCTGTTCCATGTTTTTCCTCCTTAACATTTTGCCCGGCGCTTTAGCGCCGCCTGGCAGAATTTAGGCTAGAAAATCACAAATCTATGCCTTTTTGCCCCAAGCTTGCTTGGCTGGCAAAACGGACAGCGTAGCAAGCTTCGCTTGCGGAGGAGTCCGCTTGCGGACGTTGATTTGTAGATTTTCATCGTCACTGCCATGCCGGCTCTACTGTATATATATGAACTAATTCACCATTTAGTATGGTCTGTATCGCAACGGATTTGATCGGGTCTCCGTTTTCGTCAAAGGTAATGTTTCCCGACGCTCCGGGAAAGTTTTTTGTAGCCGCCAGCTTATCCTTTATGGCCGCTCCGTCCGCAGCGGTCCCTGCGGCACTGATGGCGTTGACGGCCAGCAGATAGGCGTCAAATCCGAGGGCGGCTTCCGCGGGCGGCTCCGCATCCTCTCCGTATTTTTCCCTGTAGGCCTTTAAAAATACTTCCGTATTCTCCGTGATGGCGGCTTCCGGATCAAAGTATGTAGAAAAGACAGCGCCGTTTATGCTGGTTCCGCCTTCGTCAATAAAGTCCTTGCTTTCCCAGTTATCCGTACCGAGAAACGTAAGGCCAATCCCCGCTTCCTTTGCCTGCGCCATGATCCTGATGGCGTCCTTGTTTTTACTGGCCAGAAGTACGGCGCCGGCGCCGGAATCCTTTGCCTCCTGAAGCTGTTTTTTGAAATCCTCCTGTGCGGAAGTATATTCGACGACCTTGACGACGGCATTTTCATCCGCCGTCAACTGAACCATCTTATCCGAAAAGGTCTGAGACACTGCGGCGGCATAATCGTCCTCCGCGTCCCTGAATATGGCTGCCGTACTTGTTTTCATCTGCTCCACGGCATATTTTGCCAGCGCCACGCCCTGAAAGGATTCCACAAAGCAGGCCCGGAAATAGTATTCGCTGCTGCTGGTCACGAGGGGATTGGTCGCTGTTATGGCAATGGCGGGGATCTGCGCATCAGTAAAATATTCCCCGCCCACCAGGGTAAGGGTATTGCCATGACTGCCCAGCACGACGGATACCTGCTTGTTAACCAATTCCTGGGCGGCGGCGGCGGCTACGTCCGCATCGGATTTATTGTCTGCGTATACCAGCGCCACCTGCTTGCCGAGGACCGTGGGGAACAGCTCATTGGCAAGCTCAATGCCCTGCAGCTCCAGTTCTCCGTGTTCCTTTTCCTTTCCCGACAAAGGTTCAAACACGCCGATCTTTATCACGTCCTTGTCAACTGCGTCCGCCTCGAGAATGCCGCTCTTGAAGTTTTCCAGGGTCGCGCAGCCTGTAAGCAGGGCGGCGCACATGATAAATGCGATTATTGCTGAGAATTGCTTTTGTTTTTTTTGCATTGCTCTCTCCGGTAACGTTGCTTGTCAGAACGGCTCTACAAACGAATGGTAGACGTTTTTTCCATCCTGTATTGTTTTGATAACGGCAGGCTTTATCGCGTCTCCGTTGTCATCCAGCGTGATATATCCCGTCGCTCCCTCGAAATCCTCCGTTTTTGCGAGGATGTCCCTCAGCGCGGGGCCGTCGACGCTTCCGGCCTTTTCAATGGTTTCAACCGCCAGTAAATAGGCGTCGAATCCCAGGGCTGCCACATCCGCGGCATAAGCATCCTGTCCGTATTTTTTCGCAAAGGCGTCAAGGAATTCCGTCGTTCTGCCTGTCAGCGGGGCGGCGGGGTCATAAGCGCCGGAATAAACGGCTCCTTCCGCGGCCGGACCGGCGATTCGAATCAATCCCGGCGTGTCCCAGGTGTCGCCGCCAAGGAACGGAAGGTCTATTTCAAGCTCTCTCGCCTGCTTCATGATAAGGGCTGATTCCGTATAATTCCCCGGGAAGAAGATGGCTTCGGCCCCGGAGTTTTTTACCGCGGTGAGCTGGGCGCTGAACTCCCTGTCCCCCGCATTGTATTCCCCGATGCTTGTGATGCTGTTCTCATCCCCCGTAAGCTCCCGGAAGGCTTCCGCAAAAAGCTTGCAGAGCGTTACGGAATAGATCCCGGTCGCTTCCTGTATGATCGCGACCTTTTTATATCCGCCTTCCCGAAAGGCGTAGTTTGCCATTACCCTGCCCTGAAACGGCTCTATGAAGCAGACTCGGAAGTAGTATTCGTTTCCCAGGGTAACGAGCGGGTTTGTGCATGAGGTCCCGATGGCGGGAATTTCTGCTTTCTCAAAAACCGGCCCCGCGGCGATGGAGTTGGAGCTTCCCCAGCTCCCAAGCACGATATGAGCTCTGAAATCCTCGATGAGACTCCTGGCGGCATTAACAGATTCGATTTTGTCGGATTTGTTGTCCGCGTACGCAAGCTCAACGGGGATCTCTTTTCCGTTGAGAGTTAGATTCGGGTACAGATCATGGGCAAGGTCGATCCCCTGCTTTTCAAGCTTACCGCCTTCGGCGTCCGTACCGGTCAAGGGTTCAAAAACGCCGATTATTATCTTATCAGGCAATGTGTTTTCCCCGTCGCTTCCGCCGGCGCAGCCTGTCAAAAGACCAGACAGCATCAAAACGACGGCCAGCAATAATGAGATTTTTTTCATTCCTT
>DATMXY010000291.1:0-10980 GCA_035561275.1 Anaerovoracaceae bacterium
AAGATATACTGCCGGACTGCGATAGACCAAAGTGACGGCGAACTTAAGCAAGGAAACAACGAATGGAGAAAAACTTTAAAGATTTGGGCATTTCGCCGCCAATTTTAAAAGCCATCGAAGAGATGGGATTTCAGACGCCCACCGAGGTGCAGAGCAGGGTGATCCCCTATATACTCAACCAGGAAGATATGATCGTAATGTCAAAGACAGGAAGCGGAAAAACCGCTGTTTTCGGTATTCCGCTGCTGCAGATGACGGACCCTTACGCGTCCCTGCCCGAAGCCCTGATCCTGACTCCGACGCGCGAACTGGCAGTACAGATCGATACCGACCTGAAGCAGATGTCCGCTTACCTGCCGCATACGACGACAGCCGTCTATGGGCAGCACAGCATAAATCTGGAAATCCAGTCTTTGAAAAAAGGAGCGTCTATTGTTACCGGGACTCCCGGCCGTGTCTATGACCATATTCGGCGCGCCAATCTGAAGGTGAAGCAGATCCGTTACCTGGTACTGGATGAAGCCGACAGAATGCTGGATATGGGATTTATCGACCAGGTATTTAAAATTATAAAAACCCTTCCGAAAGACAGGGTCACTCTTCTCTTTTCCGCTACGATCCCCGCAGAAATACAAAGCATATGCCGGGGATATATGAAGAATCCGGTTAAGATCGAGATCGAATCCCAGACGAAAACCGTGGATACGATCGATCAGACATATTACCGGATGAATAAGAATGAAAAGCGTACCCAGCTGCATCGCCTGCTCATGACAGAACGCCCGGAAAGCTGTCTGATCTTTTGCAATACCCGTTACGCTGTCGATCAGGTGCAGAAATTTTTATCATCAAAAGGATACGCATCCCAGGCGATTCACGGGGATATCCCACAGGGAAAACGTCTTTCTATCATGCAGCAGTTCAAGCAGGGCAATCTGCATCTGCTTGTGGCGACCGACGTCGCAGCCCGGGGGATCCATATCGACGATTTGGCCCTGGTCGTAAACTATGACGTTCCCCTTGAAAAGGATAACTATATCCACCGGATCGGCCGTACCGGCAGAGCCGGAAAAGGCGGCCGCGCCGTAACCTTTGTGACCGGGGACGACATCATGAGCCTGTACGAAATCGAGGAGCATACCGGCGCTATGATCAAAGAATCGGAATTACCTTCCGACGCGGACGTCAATGCGCTGAAAACAGACGCCGAAGGATGGATCAAGGAGAAGTATCAAAACAGCATGCTGGCAGATGCTGCGACTAAGCAGGGGCCCCAAAAGGATAAATCATCGGCAAAATCTTCATCCGGACGGAAGCGGCACAGGTCCCGCCCAAAAACTTCGAAAGACATGCCGGCTTCCTGAAAAACGCATAAATTCTCACGATTCCATTTTTTCAATAATGTTCATGAGTTCTTTCCGCTCTTCTTCTGTGAGGTTGCTGTCCCGGGCCAGAGCGGACACCATCATGGAGACGGACCCGTCAAATACTTTGGACAGAAAGCTGTTCATTTCCTTTGCCTTGCATTCGTTTTCCAGCACCGCAGGGGAGTAAAGGAAGCTGTTGGGAGCATTTTTATCCGCACAGATCGCTCCTTTTTCCGTCAGCCTGGTAACCAGCGTCCGGACGGTGGTATAGCTCCAACCCGTATCCCCGAGCGCCGCCGCGATTTCACGCAGCGTCAGACCCGGCCTTTCCCATAAGACCCTCATCACTTTCCATTCTGAGTCGCTGATCTTGATATTGTTTCTTTTCATGTCGCTCTCCCTCGTTTAGTTGATCCGATAGACGACGTCTTCCGCAGGATACAGCTGGGATTCTTCCAGCGTCTGCAGGAATCTGCAGTACGACTCAACGCTTTCTGTGGACAGCCTTGCATCCTTCACAAATTTCTCGTTGAGCGCCGCCCTATCCAGATTATAAATATAGGTGTAAGGGTATCCTGTTTCTGAAATACCATGTGCCGACAGGGCAACCCTTTCCACGTTATCCACCAGGGATAAGAGCATGGCGGCATTCTGGAACAGCTGGGATTTTATATAGGGGTTGACGTTCCAGCCCCGGCTGTCACCAAGCGCCCGTTCCTCCCCATTCTCTAAAATCATATTGCCAATTTTCGTAAGGTCATATTTCACGGTCATTCCATAAGGTTCCTTTTTTGTATGGAGCTCCATACCGGAAAAATATTCAGCCAAAGGCAGCAGCCCTATCAGTTTTCCTACTTTTACATTATCCCCTATATACGGCGTTTTTGCATCGATCAGTGCAGCGGCCTTTTCTTCAAGCCAGGCATGATTAAGTTTGGAGACGATGGGTGCGGCTTCGCCCAGCCCCGCCATGTCCTGAGGCCGGGCAAAACCGAGGAATACGGCCCTGTCGCCCTCATCCTTAGAGAACACGGCAAGCTCTCCTTTGAATATTTTCGTCCGATTGCCCTCCCCGATTTCAAAGCCGCCGCCGGCAAAGGAGTGCTGATCGGGATAGGCGACGTCCAGGGTATAATCCACCCGAAATACTGCGGCGCCGGGATAGATCACGCTCCAGGCCCCTTCCCTGTCTTCATAGGATTCCAGGCTTTGTACGGTATATCCGCTGATGTCCAAAGCCCTGGTCATTTCAGCATCCACATAATTTTGGAAATAATCCTTTAAAAGGAGCTCCGCCGTTTTCTCCCAATCGCCGCTAAAATCGGCTTCCGATCCCCGTGGGAACTGTTCCTTTTGGAAGGTTTTCGCAATCTCCAACAGTTCAGCTTCCGGGACTTTTTCGCTGTCGGCCCAGAGATCAAATACGCGGCCCACCGCCGGCTCCGGCCAGAGGAAAATATGCGTTTGATTTATTTTTCTTGACGGAGTCATATCGCCGGAATCATTGCGCTCCGCTTCCTGGGCGGCCGTTTCAGAATCATGATCTAAATTGAATAAAATAGTGAGAAAGGGCATTCCTTCTATGACCCTGTATTCTATGATTTCCGAGTGGTTCGGCACGATCCCCTGGTTGAGCAGGACTTTTTCATAATCGATCTCCCCGTAAGGAATGCCCTCCTGCCTCAGTCCGGAAGGATTCATATAAGAGGTCATGTCGACGCCGAGCATCTCAACTCCCCCGAAGGGATTCCCCTCTTCATCATAAAACACGGTATAGCCAAGAAAGCTTTCCGGACCGTCATGGCGATCCTGCACCGCATTCTTTTCCCAGCTTTCAGGAATTTTAAGAAAATATCCTTCTCCCGCGTCGTGGATCACCACCGTACGGCTTAACGTACCGTTGGTAAGGCACAGGGCGGCGACAGCCAGGATGATTACCACAGCCGCTGCGGAAACCCAGAGCTTTGGTTTCTTAAAATGCGCCAGGAACCTTATTCGTTTTGCCACTTCCTTTTCTCCGTTCTGCATGGAGGTGGTGGCAAAAATAAATTGATTTTTTTTCAGCGCCGTTCTCAGCAGCACGGAGGCATAGGCCTTCCGCTCCCCGGTAATCTCCACGACCCGGTAATCGCACAGAATTTCCAGATCCCTGCGAATGACAAAAAAGCAGAGCCAGAGGACCGGATTGAACCAGTAGACGGAAAGCAGGAAGCAGCACAGCACATTGATCCAGAGATCCTTATGCTTATGGTGGCAAAGCTCGTGGAGCAGGATATGCCTGAGCTCCTCATAGCTGTACCCTTCCGGAATCAGGATAACGGGCTTGCGGATTCCCAGCAGCATAGGAGTGTTCCCGCCCATCCGCAGGCGGACCCGACTGCCCTCCATCCCCGCTTCTCTTTTGCATTCCTCAAAGAGCGCCAGAAGTACGGGATCGCTGCAGAACGGCAGCTTTCGGACACGCCTCCCAAAGACTGCCGCGGCGCCTGTGAGCAGGACCACCATCGCGGTCATACCCGCTGCCCATCCGAAAATCATCCAGTCAGAAAATTGTTTGTTGACAGTAAAGTCGCTGTTCTGCACAGTGCCTGTAACGGGGGTTCTCAAGGTAATGCTTCCCTGAACGAACTGCTCCCGCCGGAAGTCGCCGGAATCGCGTTCCGGTGCGTGGTGAACCGTCTCCACATGCGCTACCCTCGGCATGGCGTTGAATACGCTCACATCGCTTTCCGGCAGCCCGGGAACCAGAAGCCGAACCGCAAGGATCAGCCAGATTGCCGTGTGCCATTTGGGAGTCAGCTTATCTTTCAAAATCACTTTGATCAGCAGAATCGCCGCTGCCGTTACGGTTCCCGCAATGGTCATGTTCATCAGTAATTCCACGGTCCGTTTCCCCTTTCACGCTTTTCGTTCTCTCTGGTATTATATACTTGAAGTATGTATTTGAACGAAATATACCCCTTTCGACTACAATTGTAATCATCGATTTGAGTTTACACTTGTAGTCGCCCCTTGTCAACCTTATTTTAAAAGAAGAAGCGGCTATCTGCCGCTTCTTCTGCGCTCCAACTCTTTCAGATATTTCTTTCTCAGTCTGATATCACCGGGCACGACTTCCACCAACTCGTCGTCGTTGATAAACTCCAGGGCTTCTTCCAGCGTGAAGATCCTGGCAGGGGAAAGCCTGATGGCTTCATCGCTTCCCGCCGCCCGCATGTTTGTCGTCTTCTTCGCCTTGCAGGCGTTGACGACCATATCTTCATTCCTGCTGTTCATTCCTACGATCATGCCTTCATACACCCTGGTACCCGGCTCGATGAACAGCATGGCGCGCTCGCTGATATTGAACAGCGCGTAAGGCGTTGCGACGCCTTCCTCCTGAGCGATGACAGCGCCGTTGATCCTCTGCGGGATGTCTCCTTTGTGAGGCTCGAAGCATTCAAACCTTCGGACAAAAGTCCCTTCTCCCCTCGTATCATTGATAAACTCCGTCCGGTATCCCAGCAATCCTCTGGTGGGAACCAGGTATTCCAGCCTGGAATAGCCTTCCTTTCCCGACATGCTGGTCATGATTCCCTTTCTGATGTTCAGCTTTGAGATTACAGAGCCGGAATATTCGTCGGGAACAGAAACGACCACCTTTTCAATGGGCTCTAAAAGCCTTCCCCTCCCGTCCCGGCGCATGATCACTTCGGGCTTGGAGACGGCGATCTCATAGCTTTCCCGCCGCATATTCTCAAGCAGTATGGAAAGGTGCAGCTCGCCTCTTCCGGAAACCTTGAAACCGTCGGTGGTTTCCAACGGTTCCACCAAAAGGCCCACGTTGACTTCCAACTCTTTTTCCAGTCTTTCCTTCAGGTGTCTGGAGGTAACATATTTTCCGGCTTTTCCCGCAAAAGGCGATTTATTTACCATAAAATTCATGGATAAGGTCGGTTCCTCGATATGGATCATCTCCATCGTAACCGGATTTTTTTCATCGCAGACGGTTTCTCCGATGGAGATGTCCGCGATCCCGGAAAGCACCACGATGTCTCCGCTTTCCGCCTCCTCCACGGCGGTTCTCTTCAGCCCCTTATATACAAAGACCTGATTGATCTTTCTCTGGACAACGGCGCCGTCCGCTTTGCAGACGGATACGATCTGTCCGGGCTTTACGGTTCCTTTATAGATCCTTCCGATTCCAAGCCGGCCGATGTAATCGTCATAGGCAAGGGTGGATACCTGCATCTGCAGCGGTTCGTCATTGAAGTCCGGATACGGATCCGCATGCTGAATGATCGTATCAAAAAGCGGCGTGATGTCATCGCTGTCGTCATCCAGCTCCGCCTTTGCGATTCCATGCTTCGCGACTCCGTAAAGGATCGGGAAATCCAACTGATCATTATTGGCGTCCAGCTCCATAAAGAGCTCATACACCATATCAACGACCTCTTTGGCTCTTTGATCCTTTTTATCGATCTTATTGATGAGCAGAATCGGGTTCAGTCCCATTTCAAGGGACTTCTGCAGCACAAATCTTGTCTGCGGCATGGGGCCTTCGCTGGAATCCACAAGGAGGATCACAGTGTCCACCGTTTTGATGATGCGCTCCACCTCAGAGGAAAAATCCGCATGTCCCGGCGTATCTACGATATTGATTTTTACATCGTTATGCATTACTGAACAGTTTTTCGAATAGATCGTGATTCCTCGTTCTCTTTCTATGTCATTGCTGTCCATGACGCAGTCCACAACCTCTTCATTTTCCCGGAAGACGCCGCTTTGTGATAAAAACGCGTCCACCAGAGTTGATTTTCCCGCATCGACATGGGCGATCACAGCAATATTGATTATTTTTTGTTTTTCTTTCATTGATTATCCTGCTTTCTGTATTGTCACCGTACGATTTCAAGCCGGCTGGTCCAAACCTTCCTGTTGATTTTCGAGTTGCCTTTTTGTCCCAAGCTTTGCTTGGCCAGACCAAACGGACAGCGTAGCAAGCGTAGCTTGCGTAGGAGTTCCATCTATGGAACGTTGCCCGGCAGTCTCTATTATACATAACAGGATCGTTTTCGACAATCAAAATTCAAATCCGCGCTTCACCAGCGAAAACCGGTATGCATAATATGATTGTAATGGAAACCACCTGTGGAACTTCGGAGAATAACATGATTATGTATTTAGAAAGTAAAAACACTTAAGGAGGAGTCTTTCTGTATGCCCAGAATTTTTTTAAGTCCTTCCACCCAGGAATACAACCATTACATCAACGGCGGCAATGAAGAATATTACATGAATCTGCTCACGGATGCCCTCATCCCCTACTTAAGAGCAAGTGGTATTGAATTCGCAAGATCGAATCCGGATGATTCCGTTCCGGAAATCATCGAGCGCTCCAATGCGTATCCTTATGATCTCCATCTGGCTCTTCAGACCAGGGAAACGCCGGACGGGTACATTTCTCCCATGCTCGGCATCGACGTATACTTTTACACCGTTAACCAGCCCCGCGGTGAACAGGCTGCCTACATCACAAGCCAGAATCTGAAGAATATTTATCCCATACCGGAACTGGTTTCCCTTGTGCCGGATACGACAATGCTGGAATTGCGTCTGACGAATGCGCCTGCGATAATGGTGGAACTCGGGTACCATGACAACATCCGCGACGCCTTATGGATCGAATCTAACATCGGAGCGATCGCAAGAAACATTGCACAGTCAATCACTCAATTCCTGAATGTTCAGTTTGTGGAGCCCTTTGAGAACATATATCTGCCCGAGTAATCCTCAGCAGTCTTATTTGAAAAATAAAGGAGGCAATTCCGTGCCAGCCATTTATTTAAGTCCTTCCGTACAGGAAAGCAATCCGTTTATCATCGGCGGCAACGAAGAATATTATATGAACCTGATCACCGACGCCATGGTTCCATACCTGAGGGCCAGCGGCATCGGTTTTGCCAGAAACAATCCCGGCATCACGCTGTCGCAGGTGGTGTCCCAGTCGAATACGGGCGGTTACGACCTTCATCTGGCGCTTCATTCCAATTCTTCGCCGGAAAACCTGAGAGGGATCCTGCAGGGCCCCGACGTATACTATTATACTACCAGCACGCAGGGAAGCCAGGCTGCCGAAAAGATCGCCGCAAATCTGGAAACCATCTACCCGAACCCAAGCCTCGTGTCGGTAATCCCCACCACGACCCTGGCAGAACTCAGAAAAACAAGCTCGCCCGCAATCCTGGTTGAAGTCGCGTATCATGACAACTATACGGACGCCACGTGGATCCGGGACAATATCGATCTGATCGCAAAGAATCTCGTTATGTCTGTCGCCGATTACCTGGGGGTCCCCTTCGTCAATGCCTGAAAAGAGATCTGCGGGAATATGATAACGATATTCCCGCAGATCTCTTTCTTTCTGATAGCGACGTCGTTCATTATATTCTTCCTCCTCCTCATGGACCTGATATTGCGTTCGATGCTTTGATACCGGCACAATATCATAATCCAAAACATTCAAAAGACTGCATAACGTTTTAAGAGCCGGGCTGTTTTCTTTTGTTTCGATTCGGGAAATTACCTGCTGCTTATTCCCGGTCTTTGCCGCCAATTCCGCTTGCGACAAACCCTTTTGCTCACCGCAATCAAAATGTTTCGCCTATAGGCTTAGAAACAGGTTTTTCCTTCGGCAGCAATTCCCTCATGAGCGCATGCATCTCGTCGAACTTCTTTGTGCGTATACTAATACGTTTTCCTAGACGAGCCGCGAGATTACACGCAAAATCCCTGCAGGCATCCCTGTCGTATAACTGGATGGTGCTTAAATGCATTACATCTATGCCCTGTCTTTCAAGAACAGCTGACCGCACCACATCCTTGCCCTGCTCCAACGGACTGTTGTGATAAGCAAAGCTATCATATTCGACTGCCAATTTCGCCTGCTTGTAATACAGATCCGTAAAGCAGCGGCTTTGTCCAAGTCGTAGCCGCGCTTCATTATTCAGCCTTATCTCGTGATTGAAAACGGCTCCGTTCAGCCCGTATCCTCCCAAAGCGTAAGGCAGCGTCAAAATCATATAGGTGAGCGATTCCATAACCGATGCGGAACCGTTTGCCACATATTTCACCGCCTGAAGGGCTTTGCGGCGCCCCCGGTGCCCCGGCGTTTTCGCAAGAAACTTCATTAGGTTTTGTGTTGTCGTGATTGCCTGGGAAGGGAAACCCTGCTTATGCGAACATAGCTGCAGGCCAAGCAGGATGAGCCGGTGGATGCTTAATTTGCTTGCAAGCTCAAGAAACATGAATTCCGGCGATGCAACAAATTTTCCGTTGTGGATTGCCACCGCACCGTCGGGAAGATCAAGAGCGCACGAATGGACCAGTTTGCCGTTATTGCGAAACCTTTCATTATGCTTGGAAACCGTTATATCGACTACGTCGTTTTCTGCCATTCTGAAGCCGAGAAGGGATTTAATATATGGGATATCCCATATTTCGGCAGCAGAGAAGTGACTCAAATACTCTTTCATAAAATTATGGTACAACAATTTGTACAGATTTTCAAGTAGGGGACAAAAATCTGGTCTAATACGGTGTTTTTTTGGGGAAAATGACGCAAAACCGGAGGTTTTGCCACATATTTACGTCCCAAACTTGAAAAACGGTACACCGGCGCCGAGGCCATTATTACAGCATGTGAAATCAGGGTTTACATCTACCAGGAGCCGCCGCCGCCGCCGCCCATACCTCCGCCGGAAAAGCCGCCGCCGGCAGAGAATCCGCCGCCGCTGACACCGCCGCCGGATGGCGCCGGCGGAATCGTTATATTGTGCTGCATCGCATTGGTATAGTGGTTGAAGGAACTCATGAATATCCAGGTATTGAACATGCCGCGGCCGCCGTATCCCGCATCGTACCATGCCGGCGGCGCTACCGCGATATCTTCAAACTTTTTTGCCCATTTATCCGTCAGGCCGAACACATAGGCGTAAGGAAGCACATTATAGAAATAATTCGGCGTCTCTTCCACAAGGCGCTTGATCCGCTCAAGTTCCGCAGTCCGGATAAACTCCTTAAAGCCGAGTATTTTACCGAGAAGCTGGCTGCTTTTTTTCGTTCTCTGTTTCATCCTCATCGTAAAGATCAGGGTAATTACAGAGGCCAGGGTAACGGCTATGCCCGGCAGCACGTTTTCAAGAGCAAGAGAGCTGAAAATCAGAGTTCCCAAGCTGAAAATCACTACTGAAAGAAACCCTAAAATATTGAGGCCGGCATTTTTTCCTTTTGAAAGGCTTTCTTTTTTGTCATACACCGCAATAAACACGCAGAAACCGATCAGAGCGAACACGATCATCGGAATCGTAAGGAGAACCAGCAGATCATAAGATTTATTCAGAATCGCGCCAAAGACCGCCAGGGCAGCCACCGGCGCCAGCATCAGCAGGACGCTCAGCCCCCGGGCGCCAATGGAACTTTGGGTAAAAATACGGTTTTCTTTGTTTAATCTAAAATGAGCCTGCAGCTGCAGCTTTGCCGCCTGCAGAGTTCCGTAAAAATTCTCTTTGAGATCCTCCAGCGTCACCTGGTCCCGGGAGTCAAACAAGCCCTGAAACATCGTGTGTTCATAGGTCTTTGCCGACTCCGGCAGGTCCTTTTTTTTGATCAGCGTAAATTTATTTTCTTCATCCTCCCGGATGGTGAGATAGCCTTCATTTGCCCAGTATATGATCAGGGAGACCATGTCCCTGCTGTCAGTGGCGCCGTCGATGATATATCCCAGCTCGGCGGAGTTGACCCCTTCCGGCGGATAGAACTCCACCGTCCGGACCACCTGCGGGTCCCGGCCGAAGCGGAACCAAAGCAGAATGCTCAACAGCGGCGCCGCGATGATGATCAGCATCATGAGCATCCACATCCAGGCGTCGGTCCGCTCCCCGACAAAGTAGCCTTCCGGAAGGATCACGTTCACCGTCACTCCTTCCCCGGCATCCAATATCCGCGTCGTATCGGCCGACATCACAGTGCCGTCTGTCGACCAGTCCACCGCTTCCATATCCGCCCGGCCGTAATCTCCCGCGATGAATTCGGCCATATCCGGATCAAAAGGCTTCGGCATGCGGACTGTCATGGATGAAGCCTCAATGGGCGTCGGCCATTCGTTGGGCAGGATGTTCCAGTAAAGGCTGTCAAAGGTTTCGTTCTCATCATCGTACAGGATGCATCGGTAACGGATGCGGTATTCCTGCGGCCCGTTCACGTAATAATCCGGACTGCCGATCCGGATGACCAGGTTTCCTTTTTCTTTATATGTTTCAAAGTCCTGGTCCTCAACATAAACGTCGGTGATTTTTATCTTATACTTCTGCAGGACTGTTTTCCCTTCTATCTGCCTGACCGTGGTCCCTTTATAGGGAATATTCCGGAAGAGCCCGTGCCTGGGTTCGGTGAACTCCACTTTGATATCCTCCGTGACGACGAAGGAATTGTCCTTGTAGACGTCCATCTGAACGTCATAGTCCCGCGTCACATAGGATTCGGCGGCGCTGGCAAAGGTGATATTCAGACAGAACAGCACCGTCACACAAAAAATGACGGCAAGTAGTTTACCCCTTTTCATCTCATTTCACAC
>DATMXY010000292.1:0-7380 GCA_035561275.1 Anaerovoracaceae bacterium
GTTTTGGTCAGAGCCCCAACCCGAATTTTTCTTTCACTCGGTTTAAGGTTCTTTCCGAGATGGCGTTTGCTTTTTCAGCCCCATCCTTCAGAATGTCAATGAGTTCCTTCGACTTCCGTATCTCATGGTACCGCTGCTGGATCGGCAGGATCGCTTCTGTTGTAACTTCAACCAGATCCTTTTTAAAATCGCCGTAACCGCGGCCTTCATACCTTTTTTCGATATCGGGCACGAAAAGACCGGAAAACGCACTGTAGACGTTAAGCAGGTTGCTGATTCCCGGCTTGTTTTCCATATCGAAGCGGATGCTGCCCTCGGAATCCGTGGTAGCCCGCATGATGGATTTTTTGATCTTATTCGCGTCGTCCAATAGGGAAATCCTGCTGTGGACGTTTTCCGCGCTTTTGCTCATCTTTGAGGTCGGATCGTCCAGCGCCATGATCCTGGCGCCCTCTTTCAGAAATCTGCCGTCGGGTACGACGAAGACGTCGCCGTACTTATTATTGATCCTTAACGCCAGGTCCCTGGTGAGTTCGATATGCTGCTTCTGGTCCTGCCCTACCGGCACCACGTCCGTGTCATAGAGCAGGATATCCGACGCCATCAGGATGGGATAGGTAAACAGCCCCGCAGGCGCCGATTCGCTGTCCTTGGCCTTTTGTTTGAACTGGGTCATCCTGGAAAGCTCGCCGGTGTAGGAATTGCACATGAGGACCCAGGCTAGCTCCGCGTGGCCCGGCACCATGGACTGAACAAAGATGATGGACTTTTTCGGATCCAGGCCCACCGCCAGATACAGTGCGGCCACGTCCAGTATGTTTTCCCTGAGCTGCTTCGGGTCCTGAGGCAATGTAATGGAATGGAGGTCGACGATACAATAGATGCAGTCATGGTCCTCCTGCAGCTCGACAAACTGCTTCAATGCCCCCAGATAATTGCCGATATGAATATTTCCCGTGGGCTGCACCCCTGAAAAAACTCGCTTCATTTAACTTTTTCTCCTTTAACATTCTGTCCGATTTTCTTTAGAAAATCGCCCGACAGAATTTAGGCTGGAAAATCACAAATCTCTGATTTGTAGATTTTCGTCGTCTTGCTCTTGTTGCTACATTTTTTTCCGTCTTGCACTTTCTGATCTTTATTATTACACTTTGATTGCCGCCTTGAACTTTTCCCGGATTTTCTTTTCCAGCCTGGATATGGTCATCTGGGAAACGCCCATTTCTTCCGCGATGATCTGCTGGGTTTCATTCTTAAAAAATCTCCGCTTAAAAATTTCCTTTTCCTTGTCCGACAGGTCCTTCATCACGGTCCTGATCAGGTCGGCGTTTTCAAAGCTGCCATAGCCATGTTCCTCCCTGCCGGTATATTTCTCCAAAACGGCGCCTTCCCCTTCTTCACCGCCCTCTTCAAAGGTCTGGTTGAGGGAATATGTATTGTAGGCCTGTCCGCTTTCCATAGCCTCCAGGATTTCTTCCTCCGAATACCCCAGGTATTCGGCCAGATCCGCCACGGTGGGGATCCGGTTCAGCCTGCCGTAAAGATATTCCTTCGCCGGGGAGATCTGTGCCGAGATCTCCTTCAGCCTCCTTGGCACCTTGACCGACCAGCCCTTGTCCCGGAAATACCGCTTGATCTCGCCGATGATGGTCGGCGTCGCAAAGCTGGTAAATTCATACCCTTTGGAGGGATCAAATCTTTCTGCAGCAAAAACTAGGGCCATGGAGCCAACTTGATACAAATCCTCATAATCCACGCCCTTGTTTAAATATTTTTTTATTAATATATCGACAATATACAGGTGCCTTTCGACGATTTCGTTACGAAGCTCTATACTTTTCGTTTCACGGTACCGTTCGAACAGCTCCTTGGTGCTTAGTTCCGTTGAGGTCATTTCATCCCCTCGCTAAAAGCTCCTCAGATATTTAATCATTTTAATGCTGGTGCCCATGCCCAGTTCAGAAAAGATATCGACCTCATCCATAAGCGCCTTGATAATAAAGATGCCCAGTCCGCCTTCTTTCGGGCAGTCATTGTCCATGACCGGCCTTTGATATTTTTCCACATCGTAACCTCCGGCACGATCGACAACAGAGATGATAATTCTCCCGTCCCCTACCTCGCAGGCTACCTCGTAACAATCTTCACGATTAGGCTTGCAATGGCATACGACATTGGTACATGCTTCTGAAACGGCTACTTTGATGTCTTCTACCGCCTCAATATCGAAACCTGCGCAATTGGCGAGGGAAGAGACCGCCAATCGTACCGTTCCAACATATTCAGGCTTTCCAGGGACTGAAAATTTCAAAATATCTGTCATTTTCCTCTCCTCTTTCCAGTGGGTTCTTAAATTTCCGGACAAAGTATTCTGTCAAGACTGGTGACACTGAGCAGTTTTTTAATATTATCTTTTGGATTGATCAGCGTGATCCGGTTGTCGTTCTTCTGCATTCTGCCGAAGGCCCCTATGATCACGCCAAGACCGGTGCTGTCGATATAAGTCAGATCGTCCAAATCTAACAGAATGTCTGCCTTTTTCTCCTTATATGCACCGTCCAGATATTCTCTGAGCTCGGGAGCCGTTGAAATATCAACCTCTCCCTTCGCTTTCAAATCCCATTTCTCCATTTCTTCGTTATAACTGCTCTGCATCTGTAATGACATTTTGTGCTTCCTCCCCAAATTAATACCCTTGATAAGAGATTTCAAACCAAAAGTCCTTTAAAGTTTATTCTGTATCAAGCGCCATCTGTGTTGATTCTTCTGTTGTTTCGTTCTCTTTCCCGTCATCGTCGGCTTCCTCTTCCGCGCTTCCGTTATCGTCTTCCTTGATGACCTTTGCCATCGTGATAATGTTGGCGTCCTCCGCGACCCTCATGATCTTGACGCCCTGGGTCGCCCTTCCGAGCCGGGATACCTCGCCTGCCTTGATCCTTATGATAATTCCGTCGGAATTGATCAACAGGATTTCATCATTGTCGTTGACCACCATGGCGCCGATGAGTTCGCCGGTCTTTTTAAACTTGGACTTGTCGTAGGTGAGAAGCCCCTTTCCGCCGCGGGTCTGGACCTTGTATTCCGCTACGGACGTTCGCTTGCCGTAGCCGTTTTGTGTTACGACCAGAAGCTCTTCGTGCTCCTCCGCCAATTCCATGGCGACGACTTCGTCGCCTTTTTCCAGCTTGATGGCCCTTACGCCACCGGCGAGCCTTCCCATTGACCTGACGTCGTCTTCCGCGAAGCAGATGCACTTGCCGAACTTCGTCACGATGATGACGTTGCTGGTCCCCGTGGTTTGATTGATCCCGATGAGCTCGTCGTTGTCCTTTAGATTTATGGCGATCAGCCCGGTTTTGCGGTTTGTATCAAACTGAGAAAGCGGCGTCTTCTTGATGGTTCCATGCTTTGTTACCGCGATGAGGAACTTATCTTCTCCGAAGTCCTGGATCGGAATGACTGCCGTGATCCTTTCCCGCTGCATCAAATTAAGGAAATTGACGGCCGGCGTTCCTTTCGCGGTCCTCTGGGCCTCCGGAATCTCGTATGCCTTTATTTTATGCGCTTTCCCGGTATTTGTAAAGAACATTAAGTAGTCATGGGTCGAGGTCATGATCAGATTCTTTACAAAATCGTTCTCCCGGGTGGTAAGGCCTGTGATGCCTTTGCCGCCGCGTTTCTGGGTTTTATACGTATCTGCGGGTATCCTCTTGATGTATCCCAGGTGGGTCAGCGTTACCGCGACCTTTCCTTCCTGGATCAGGTCTTCCTCTTCAATATCCTCCGCGTCGCCCTGTATGTCTGTCTTTCTTTTGTCGCCGAATTTCTTTTTGATCTCCAGCAGCTCGTCCTTGATGATACCCATGAGCAGGCTTTCGTCTGCCAGCACTTTTTTGAACCAGGCGATCTGTTCCATCAGTTCATTGTATTCGTTTTCTATCTTTTCGCGTTCCAGCCCCTGCAGCCTGGCAAGCCTCATGTCCAGTATGGCCTGGGACTGGATCTCGCTGAGTCCGAAACGTTCCATCAAACGAGGCTTCGCATCGTTGTAGCTTTCCCGGATGGTCTTGATGACCTCGTCGATGTTGTCCAGCGCGATCCGCAGGCCTTCCAGGATATGGGCCCGTTCCTCCGCCTTTCTGAGATCAAACTGGGTCCTTCTGGTCACGACATCCTTCTGGTGCTTCAGATATTCTTCCAGCATTTGCTTTAACGTTAAGGTTACCGGCTTTCCATCCACTAAAGCAAGCATGATCATGCTGTAGGTATCCTGCAGCTGAGTATGCTTATATAACCGGTTCAGTGTGATCTGAGGGTTTGCATCCTTCTTCAGCTCGATGACGATACGCATTCCCGTTCTGTCCGACTCATCCCTGATATCTGAGATATACTCCAGTCTTTTTTCTCTGACCAGTTCTGCGATTTTTTCAATGACCCTGGCTTTATTGACCTGATAAGGGATTTCCGTAAAGATGATCTGCTGTCTTCCTTTGCTGGTTTCTTCAAACTCTGCTTTCGCCCGCACGGTTACCTTTCCCTGACCCGTCCGATACGCCTCCTTGGGGGCATTTCTGCCCATAATGACCGCGCCCGTCGGAAAATCCGGAGCTTTTACGATCTTGATCAGGTCCTCCACACTGGCGTCGGGAACATCGATGAGCTTCACCGTGGCGTCGATGACGTCGCTTAAATTGTGCGGCGGAATAGAGGTCGCCATACCGACGGCGATCCCGTTGGATCCGTTTACCAACAGGTTCGGAAAGCGGGAAGGAAGAACCACAGGCTCCTGCTCCTCTTCGTCAAAGTTCGGCATGAAGTCTACGGTTTCTTTTTCTATATCTCGAAGCATCTGAAGCGCAAAGGGCGTCATCCTAGCTTCCGTGTATCTCATTGCAGCCGCGCTGTCTCCGTCAACGGAACCGAAGTTTCCGTGTCCGTCCACCAGCGGATATCTTATCGAGAAATCCTGTGCCATTCTGACCATGGCGTCGTAGATGGAAGAGTCGCCGTGGGGATGGTATTTACCCATGACTTCGCCGACGATACGGGCGGATTTTTTATGGGGCTTGTCCGGGGTTACGCCCAGCTCGCTCATCCCGTAAAGAATTCTTCTGTGAACCGGCTTGAGCCCGTCTCTTGCATCCGGAAGAGCTCTGCTTACGATTACGCTCATGGCATAATCGATGTAGGAGTTCTTCATTTCGTCGTGGATTTCATGCTGCAGCAGTTTTACATCGTCTATCCCTGTCATCTTCATCCACTCCTTATATATCCAGATTCTTTACGTATTTTGCGTTATCTTCTATGAACTTTCTTCTTGGCGGAACCTTGTCGCCCATAAGGGTCGTAAAGATCTCATCGGCAGCCGTCATATCCTCGATGGTTACCTGGATCAACGTTCTGTTGCTGTATTCCATGGTGGTTTCCCAAAGCTGTTGATGGTCCATTTCTCCAAGACCCTTATATCTTTGAATACCGGACTTTCCAGGCTTGTCGGCAAGCTCCGCCATGAGCTTTTCCTGTTCTCTTTCAGAATAGGTGTAATAAACCTCTTTTCCTTTTTTCGTCTGGAACAGAGGCGGCTGTGCGATATAGACATAGCCTCCCTCGATGAGCGGCGTCATGTAGCGGTAGAAAAAGGTAAGCAGCAGCGTTCTGATATGCGCGCCGTCTACGTCGGCATCGGTCATGATAATGATTTTATGATATCGCAGCTTTTCTTCGTTGAACTCTTCTCCGATATTACAGCCGAAGGCTGTAATCATATTTTTGATTTCATCGGAATTCAGTATTTTGTCCAGTCTGGCTTTTTCCACGTTGAGGATTTTACCCCGCAGCGGAAGGATGGCCTGCCTTTTTCTGTCGCGGCCGGATTTTGCGGAACCGCCGGCGGAATCTCCCTCTACCAGAAAGATCTCTGAAACCGCCGGATCCTTTTCGGAACAGTCGGCAAGCTTGCCGGGCAGCGTCAGGCCGTCCAGCACGCCTTTTCTTCTCGTCAGCTCTCTCGCCTTTCTCGCAGCCTCTCTGGCTCTGGCCGCTCTGAGGCATTTATCCAATATGATCCTGGCTTGACTGGGATTTTCTTCTAAAAATGCAGTCAGATTTTCATTCGTTGAAGTTTCAACAAACCCTCTCATTTCACTGTTTCCAAGCTTTGTCTTCGTCTGTCCTTCAAACTGGGGATTTGTCAGTTTAACGGAAATGATAGCGGTGAGTCCTTCTCTGACATCCTCTCCGGACAGACCTTCTTCATTTTCCTTGATGAACTTGTTCTTTCTGGCGTAATCGTTGAACACTCTGGTCAGCGCGGATTTGAACCCGATCATATGGGTCCCGCCTTCGCTGGTATTGATATTATTCGCATAAGCAAGAATGAGCTCGTTATAGCGGTCCGTATATTGCATCGCTACTTCGATCTCGTGATCATCATCCTTTTGTATTTCAAAATAGATAATATCCGGATGAATCACTTCCTTATTTTTATTCTGATGCTTTACAAATTCCTTGATCCCACCCTCATAATGAAAGACCTCTGTCTGTTTCTGTCCTTCTCTTTCATCTTTCAGGGTAATTTTAATGCCCTTGTTCAGGAATGCCATCTCTCTTAATCGATGCTCCAAGGTTCCATAGTTGAATTCCAACTCTTCAAAAATTTCGGCATCAGGCTTGAACATGGTCTTCGATCCGGTTTTTCTGGATTCGCCGATCTCCACGAGGGGAGTCTGGGTTTTCCCTCTGGAATAGGTCTGTTTATAGATCTTGCCGTTTCTCTTGATTTCGACCTCCATGATCTCAGAGAGGGCGTTCACGACGGAAGCGCCCACTCCGTGAAGGCCTCCGGAAACCTTGTACCCTCCTCCGCCGAATTTTCCGCCGGCATGGAGAACCGTATGGATGACTTCCACCGCGGGAAGTTTCAGTTTTGGATGAAGGTCAACGGGCATTCCCCTGCCGTCGTCCTCTACCACGATGGAATTATCATTTTGTATGGTAACATTGATATTTTTACAGAAGCCCGCAAGGGCTTCGTCAATGCTGTTATCTACGACTTCGTATACTAAATGGTGCAAACCTCTCGGGCCCGTGCTTCCGATATACATGCCCGGCCGTTTTCTGACGGGCTCCAGTCCTTCCAAAACCTGTATTTGTTCTGCATTATACTGCTGCTGTTTTACGTCTGCGCTCATTCCTTTTCATCACCTCTGTCTTCTCTCATTCTGTATTTTCTTTCCAGAAATTTATTAACAAACCACCATATATTGTATACTAAAATCTCCTTTTTTACAAGTTTTTTTACAAAATGGACCCGCGAATATAAAACGCCGTTTTGCGAGGGTGTAAAACGGCGTTTTGGGTTTTTTAAACGTCTAATTAATT
>DATMXY010000293.1:0-6339 GCA_035561275.1 Anaerovoracaceae bacterium
GATTTGTCAGTCGATATTTATTTTAATATGGTTTTCAAATAATGCAAATTTTGTAGTAATTAATCGCAGCAAGGAGGATAGGTAAATGGAAAGAAATACGGATACGACGCCGGGTATCAAAGAGAATGAGGTAAGGTCAGACCGGGGAAGCCTGATAAAGAATTTAAAGATCAGCAAAAAGCTTTTCCTGCTGATCGTCTTATTCATCATATGCATGATAGGCGTGAGCGCCTTCAGCTTCTATGCCATCAACGATATCAAGATCAACGGCAGCCTTTATCATGAGATCATCTCCGGAAAAGACCTGGTGGCCGATGTCTATTCTCCGCCCGCGTATATTGTCGAATCCTATGCGCTGGTTCTGGAAATGGCGGCTTCGAAAAACCACTCAGAAATTGTCGATATGTCCGAAAAGTTAAAAGCATTGCACAAAAACTATGACGAGCGTCTTCAGTACTGGTCTGAAAACATAAAAGAACAGGACGTCAGAAAAGAATTCCTCGAGAATTCTTACGAACCGGCGAAACAATTTTTCGATCTGGTCGAAGCGGAATTCATTCCGGCAGCCCTTGCAAGCGACAGTGTCAAAACCCAGGAACTGATCGCAAAATTAAAGCCTTATTACATAATGCACCAAAGGGCCATCGAAAAGATCAATGTGCTTGTGAGCGAGGATAATACGGAACGGGAGCAAGTGGCGGCGGACAGCATCAGGAACAGCGTGATCGTCCTGTCGGCAGTCAATCTCGTGGGATTGCTCGTTATTATCTTTATTGGCTTATATATCAGCAGAAGCATCAGCAAGCCCATCAGGAATTTAAAAGACGCTGCGGACAAGCTGGCTTTGGGAGAGGTGGATATCGGGATCAAGGCGGAAACAAAAGACGAAATCGGCGACCTGATGAGATCCTTTGAAGCGATGGTCGATAATATAAAACAGCAGGCGGAAGCGGGAGCGCGCATCGGCAACGGCGATCTGACCGTGGAAATCGAGCCGAGATCGGAGAAGGATATTCTCGCGGTCAGCATGAGATCGATCATAGAAAACCTCAGGAATTTGGCCGATGAAACACAGACGCTCACTTTGGCGGCCGCCGTGGGAGATTTGAATACAAGAGGCAACGCGGACCGATTCCAGGGTGGTTTTAAAGAAATTATCGAGGGGATCAACAGTACCCTTGACGGAATCGTTGATCCGTTGAACGAAGCGCTGGAATACATAGAGAAAATCGCCAACGGAGAAGAGCTGGAGGCATTGGAAAATAATTATAATGGGAAATACGCGGAATTGATCAATCATCTCATGATGGTCAGGGAGTCGCTGCTTTTGCTGATTTCGGAGACAGACAGGCTGACGCAGGCCGCCTTGAACGGAGAATTCTCCTATCAGTCGGATATCAGTCTGCACAAAGGCGAATACGCGAAGATCATGAGCAAGGTCAACGAGGCTTTAAGCTACATCATCGCTCCGTTCCGTATCTGCGGGGAATATATGAGACAGATCGGAAACGGCGAGATCCCGGAAAAAATTGATGCAGAATACAAAGGCGAACTCAACGAGATCAAAGACAGCATCAATGCGTGCATCGACGGGCTGAGCGGCCTGATCGAAGGCAGGGATGTCCTTAAACGGATGAGCGTCAACGATTATACGAAACAGGTAGAGGGTTCCTATCTGGGAATCTACTCGGAGATTGCGGAAGCCGTCAATTCCGTTTCCGGTACCGTGAAGAATTTGATCCGGATTATCGATCATATTTCAACCGGGGATCTCAGTGATTTAGCCGATTTGACGGAAACCGGAAAAAGAAGTGAGAACGATACGCTCAGGCCTTCCATTATCAAGCTGATCGAAAACATACAATCTGTAATCGATGAAGCTATGGCGCTGACAAACGCGGTAATCGAAGGCAGGCTTGAGGCAAGATCGGACTCCGGCGCGTTCCAGGGAGCATGGAAAAACCTTGTGGACGGGATGAACAGTATCCTCATTGAAGTGGCTAAGCCGTTGACAGAGGTTTCGGAGGTCATGGAGGAGATATCAAAGGGAGATCTCCAGATTACCGTCCAGGGAGATTACCGGGGCGAGTTCAATGAATTGGCCAAGTCGGTCAATAAAACGGCAGGCATGCTGAATGAAATCGTCGGCGAGATAACGGAAGCTATCGGCAGTATCGCAGACGGGAATCTGAACCTTGAAGACGTGCGGGAATACGAAGGAGACTTTTCCAGCATATCCGGCTCCCTGAACGTGATCGCAGATTCGCTGAATCGCGTTTTGGGCGATATCAATGTGGCTGCCGAACAGGTTACCTCTGGATCGAGGCAGGTTTCAGACGGGAGCCAGGCGCTGTCCCAGGGCTCAACAGAGCAGGCAAGCTCCATCGAACAATTGAAAGCCTCCATTGAGGACCTTGCTGCGCGGACGAAACAGAACGCCGTCAACGCAAATCAGGCCAACGAGCTGGCTTCAACCGCGAAAACCAGTGCGGAGAAGGGCAACAGCCAGATGGAGGAAATGCTTAAATCCATGGAGGATATCAATGTGTCCTCTGTTAATATCTCAAAGATCATCAAGGTCATCGACGATATCGCGTTCCAGACCAATATCCTGGCATTGAACGCGGCTGTGGAAGCGGCGAGAGCAGGCCAGCACGGCAAGGGCTTTGCCGTTGTCGCGGAAGAAGTGAGGAATCTGGCGGCACGAAGCGCTGAAGCGGCCAGGAGTACCTCCGAATTGATCGGAGGTTCTATTGACAATGTGGAAACAGGGATAAAGATCGCAAACGATACAGCCGAAGCCCTGAAAGAAATTGTGACCGGAATAGAAAAGGCGGCCGACCTTGTGGGCGGCATCGCGCAGGCCTCCAATGAACAGGCGACCGGTATTGCACAAATCAATAAAGGGATCGAGCAGGTTGCCGCCGTCGTTCAGAACAATTCAGCCACGGCGGAGCAAAGCGCGGCGGCAAGCGAAGAGCTTTCCGGCCAGGCGGAGCTCCTCAAGGATATGGTCGGAAAGTTCAAACTGAGAAACGATCTGTTACAGGCTCCTGACCGTCGACTCGCGCTGAACGCCGTTCCGGAAAAGTATTAGTTTTTGAAAGACGGTAAATCGAACAAGTCGGTGAAATTTAAAAAAAATATCCCTTGTGAAGGTTAGAAATTCCGGGTCTAGAGGGCCCGGAGTTTTTTCTTGACTGTCCGGTTACCCCATACTGTATAGTACAAGATAGATAAACCGATTGCGTCATGAATCCGGCGCAGTGCAAGGAGGGAAGCCATGAAATTCAAGGCGGAGATTTTCTCACAGGAAGAAATCGAGATGGTTCACCAAAAGACCATGGACCTGCTGGAAACTACCGGAGTCTGGGTCAAAAGCCGAAAGGCGTTTCAATTGATGAAAGAAGCCGGCGCAAGGGTCAGCGAGGATAAAATGATCGTCTACCTGACGGAAGACCGCGTCATGGAAGCGGTCAGATGGGCTCCGAAAAAATTTGTGCTGGCAGGAAGGAATCCGAAGTACGATTACGAGATACCGTCCTATGAAAGCCGCCACCTCATGTCCGGCATCTGTACCAACATCTACGATCCCTACACCGGAGAGCTCAGGCCAAGCACGAAGGACGACGTGCGGAATGTGGGAAGAGTTTTTCAGAAGACCGTAACAGGAGTGGCAGCCTGGACCGGATGTTCGGCTCTTGATGTGCCGGAACAGACCCATTGCCTCCACGAGATGGCCGCGATTATCCAGGGAACCTCAAAACATGTGCAGTTTGAACTGAGCAATACGATGGAAGCCGAATATGCCAAAAAAATATTGGATCTGGCTGCCGGCTCAAAGGAGGCGTTTCTGGAGAGAAAAATCGCCTCGGTATTGTATTGCCCGGTTTCTCCCATGACACACGTTGAGAACATGCTGGAAGCTTACCTGCAGTTGTCGGACTATGAAATACCCGTTAATATCTATCCCATGCCTATGATCGGCCTGACGTCGCCGGCCTCATTGTTTTCCACCATCGTGCAGATCAACGCGGAAGTCCTGTCCGGCCTGACCATATTCCAGACCGCAAGACCGGGCTGGCCCGTGATTTACGGCGTGGCTTCCGGAGCGGCGGACGCCAGGACCGGCTTCTATGTGAAAAGTGGGGAGGCGCCGCTGATCAGCCTGGGAGGTACGGCCATGGCAAGGTATTATGGCTTGCCCTGCTGCGTCACCGGAGGCGGGACCTTTGAAACCATGCCCGCATACCTGGGAGGCGCCGATCTCATCGACGGCATCGGCACCTGCGACAACGGAATGGCAGTGAGCCTGGAAATGATCCTGACCGAGGATGAGATCGGCCAGCGGATCCTGCGCATCTGCCGGGGGATCCGGATCAACGACAGGACGGACCTGGTGGACGAAATCAAGGAAGAGGGCCCTGGAGGCGCTTTCCTCGTCCACAGGTCGACGCTGAGAAATTTCCGGGATAAGGACGAACTCTATACGTCGCCTTACTTTCCGTCCAAACTGCGCGGTACCGTCCATGAAAAGGCGGATTCCATCGCCATCGCAAACAAGATGGTCCGGGAGATCCTGGAAGGGCCCGTCGAAGACGCGCTGCCCGCAGATGTGACTGCTGTGATGGACAGGATCTGTGCGGAAGCGGATGCCGCCGCCGGTTCCGGCGGCATTGATTGAATAACTGTGATTGAATAACTGTCAAAGACGTTAATAAGGAGGGGATCACATGAAATTTTCTTATGAAAGCCCATTGCCGTCCTATCAGATCCTGAACGGACAGGATCTTAAGAACATCCACGCCGCGACCCTTTCCCTGATGAAAAACTGCGGGGTCCGGGTCGGCGGGAGCGAAGCGAAGGAAATTTACCGGAAAGCCGGCTGCACCGTCGACGAGGATAACGGTCTGATCCGGTTTCCGGAAGAACTGGTGAACAACGCCATTCTTAAGACGCCGGAACACTATACCATGTGCGGCAGGAACCCGAAGGATGATTTTGAACTGGGGAGCGACAAGGTCTTTTATACCTGCTTTGGAACAGGGATAGAAATTGTCGATCTCGAGACAGGCGAGCGGAAAACATCGGATTCCACCGATCTCGGCAATCTGGCAAGGTTTGTGGACGCCATTCCGGAGATCAACGCCTTTACCACCGCGGTAGCCTCCCAGGAGTGCCCGCCCCATGTAAAAGATCTTTACGAAGCGAGAGCGGTCTTATACAACACGACAAAGCACGCCATCCTGGATGCGGAGAACGGGAAAAATGCCAACCTGGTTATCGATATAGCGGCCGCGATAGCAGGCGGCAGGGATAAGCTGCGGGAGCGGCCTTTTGTGACCCTTTGCATCTGTCCCAACAGTCCGCTGGAGATCCACGAAGGCGCCTCGGAGGTGGTCATAGAAACCTGCAAAGCCGGCCTACCCATCAGCATCCTGTCCATGGGACTTGTGGGCGGCACCACGCCTGCGACCCTTGCGGGAACCCTGGTGGTGACCAACGCGGAAATCCTGGCAGGCGTCGTGCTGGCTCAGCTTGTCAACCCGGGAAATCCCGTCATGTACGGCAGTTCCACCACCATCATGGATATGCAGTATGTCAGTTCGCCGGTGGGCGCGCCGGAACACGGGATGTTCGGCACAGCGGTGGCCCAGCTCGGGAAGTATTACAAGATCCCGACAAAGGTCGGCGGCACGTAGGCGGACAGCAAATGCATGGACGCGCAGATCGGTCATGAAAAAACACTGACCGGCCTGATGCCTGCCCTGGCGAGAACCAGCCTCATCTACGGAATGGGAATGATCGACATGGGGATGGCAGTCAGCTACGAGCAACTGCTGATGGATGCGGAATTTGTGCGGATGTTCAAAAGAGCGGAGCAGGGGATCACAGTGAACGAGGATACTTTGGCACTGGAAGTAATTGCGGCGGTAGGGCCCGCCGGAAATTACCTGAGCCAGAGACATACCTTAAAGCATATGCGCAAGGAGATCTCAACAGCGAAGCTCATCGACCGGAAGTCCTATTCTGTCTGGGAAAAGGAAGGCTCCATGGACATCGTCCAGCGGGCCAATAAGATGGCGAAAAAAATCTTAGCGGAACATCAGCCGGAGCGGCTTGCCCCGGAAATTATTGAGAAAATCGACGCCATTATCGTTGAAGCGGAAAAAGAATAATTATTCGACTGCTACAGATATCTTCATCAGGTAGTCGTTCGGATTTGATTTCGAAAAGAGATACAACTGGTCCTGTTCGTAAATATTTCCCTTTATCGGCAGGTTGTTTTTTTCTATGTAATCCTTCATTTTTTTATATGCGTCTGTCAGAGTTTTATAT
>DATMXY010000294.1:0-2869 GCA_035561275.1 Anaerovoracaceae bacterium
CATTGAGAGTGGTACCTAAAGTATTTTATTTCGATACTTTTAAAGAATTCAACGATGAATTCAAAGTGGGCGGCGATGATCTGGTGCTGACCAACGAATGGCTGTATACGCCCTACATGAAGCCTCTGGGAATTAAGACCAACGTTATTTTCCAGGAAAAGTACGGCGCCGGCGAGCCTTCGGACGAAATGATCGACGCCATCTCCGCGGAAATGAAGAAGTACAGCTTTAACAGGATCATAGCCTTCGGAGGCGGAACCATCGTCGATATCTGCAAGATACTGGCGCTGGACGTTCCGGAAAAATCAATCGACCTTTTCACGGGAAAAGTCGCTCCGAAGAAAGTAAAGCAGCTCGTCGTCGTACCGACTACCTGCGGAACGGGAAGCGAAGTGACCAACGTCGCCATCTCTGAATTAAAAGCCTTACATACGAAAAAAGGAATCGCCGTGGAAGAAACCTATGCGGACATCGCCGTCCTCGTTCCCGAGACGGTAAAAGGACTGCCTTACAAGTTCTTTGTAACCAGCTCCGTCGACGCTCTGATCCACGCCATCGAATCCTATCTGTCGCCCAAAGCGTCGCCTTTCACGGAGATGTATTCCCTCCATGCGATCCAGATGATCATGGACGGTTACAAGCAGATCGTCGAAAAGGGCGAGGAAGAACGGTTCAAGTACCTGAAGGAATTCGTCCTGGCCTCCAATTATGCCGGTATCGCATTCGGAAACGCAGGCTGCGCCGCTGTACACGCGCTTTCCTATTCCATCGGCGGAGCGTTCCACGTGCCTCACGGCGAAGCGAACTATCAGTTCTTCACCGAGGTCTTCAAAATGTACACCAGGAAAAATCCTGACGGAAAGATCAAGCAGGCCACGAAGATCTTTGCCGACGTCCTGGGCGTCGATCCCGAAGGGGATGTATACGGTGAACTGGAGAAGTTCCTGAACAAGCTCATCGTCAAGAAGCCTCTGAAAGAATACGGAATGACGGAAGCCCAGATCGACGAATTCACGAAGTCGACGGTGGACAATCAGCAGAGACTGCTCGCCAACAACTACGTATTCCTGACAGACGAAGAGATCCGCGAGATCTTCGCAAATCTTTACTAATAACCAAGGCTTGATTTCATAAAGCAGGGCGGTCTCCTGAGACCGCCCCGTTTTTCATTTATCAGTCAAACAACAACATTTCGATTCCTTTGAGTTCCAGCTCTTACTATCACGATTTTCAAATCAAACCTCAAAGACCTAAGCCGTTTTTTCCTCTTCTTTTGCAGCGCCGTTTGCGTTAAAGTCTCTTTCGGTATTCTCTTCATAGATGTAATCTTCATATTTTTTAACGTTGCCCAGCTGGATCAACAGGCAGAGTACGATGCCCACGGCCAGGCCCCAGGCTGCTCCGCGGGTCGCCAGTACCGCACCCATGACGCCCGCGATTCCCAGATCGTTGAAGGTTCTGGCTTTCATAACGCCGACGCGTACGGATACATACCCCTGGATGAGCATGGTTGATGCGAGGGCGACGCCCAGGATCGGCTTAACCAGCGTTACAATAGGCAGCAGGAAATATCCGGTCAGTGTTCCGAAACGGAAGGAGCCGGCGCCTCCGTTGATGGACTCCATAGCCTTTGGTCCGTGTTTGAAACGTTCGCATACGACTACCTGCATCGCCGCCCAGAGAGGGCCGCACATGGTGATGTCGGGTCCAAGGATGGACATGATCGTGTTGCGCAGCCCAAAGACGATATGGGAGCGGTTGGGGTTGTAGTCTATTTTTTCATCAGGCCGATATCTCCCCGCGTCCTCCAGCAGGGCCTGGGACTGGATCATATCTCCGAACAGGATGACGTAAGCGGAAAATACCATCGGAAGGCCGCTGATAAACATGGAAAGCGGAGGGAAGCCGACGCCGAAGAAGGTCCAGTCACGGAAGAGCTCGCCAAAGGCAGGGGCGGAAAGGCCCCATTCTACTACCGGCACTTCTGTTTCGCCGACGATGGGGCCTAAAATGACCGCCAGGACCATAATTGGTAAAATCCCCAGATTAGAGATTGTTTTTGTGACTATGTTCTTCTGAGCGATGCTCTTGAAATGATTTGAGAATAATAAATAGAATCCGATGCCGATACAGACGGTTATGGTGATCGGGAACATGTCGAAGCGCTGTCCCTTATTAAAGATAACCATAACGGCGGCAAAGCCTGAACCCAGGATCAATCCTGCCTGCATGGCTGCGGGAACCAAAGAGATCAGTTTCCTGCCAAGTCCTGTAATGCCCAGCACGATGGCAAGAATACCCAGGGTAAGTTCGAACGCGATCAGTGCCTGGATTCTTTCCGGCCCCATTTCGAATTCGCTGACATAAAGCATCAGCAGCGGGATTGCCGGCGTGACCCATCCGGGAACCACCGGATCGCCCAGGAAAACATGAAGGCAATACAGGATACCGTTCAATACGACAACGGCAAGCGCCACTTCAAAGGACATCCCGAGATATTCCTGGAGCATGGGGATCGCGCTGAGGCAGACGGCGCACATCAGCAGGCCCTGTAAATAGTCGGCCCATTCAAAACGGTAGTGGTAGAATGGGATCCTGATTTTAAATGGTCCTGCCGGGAAATAGGGCTGTTCCTGCCCGTATTCTCTTTTCTTTGACATAAATTATTTTCCTCCCTTTTCTAATGATATAGACCAGGTACGGTGGAATCGGCTGGCAAGGTGCAATGCATAGCCGATACCAACGCACGTCAACATTTAGAGCAAAAATAGTGCCAATGCCCTAGAATGGCTGTTTTCCAACGATAATCGCCAGAGGCAACATGGAAAGGAGCGATTTCGCACAAAAATATTGATTTTTAGACCACAAT
>DATMXY010000295.1:0-10256 GCA_035561275.1 Anaerovoracaceae bacterium
TAATTGAATTATGCTAATGTTTACGTAAAATGATGAGAATAGGATATTAATGACATGGCAGGAACGATAAAAGATGTGGCAAGGGTCGCGGATGTTTCCATAGCGACCGTCTCCCACGTAATCAATAAAACAAGATATGTCAGCCCCGATCTGGTCAAACGCGTTGAAGACGCGATAGACTCGACCGGCTACAAGCTGAGCAAGAAGACCCAAAATATACAGGCGCAAAGGGTTCCGGCAATCGCGCTGCTTGTGCCGGATATCTCCAGCCGTTTTTTCTCGGATGTTGCGAAAAGCATTGACGATTATTTAAAGCATCAGGGGTATGCGCTGATCGTTTGTTCCTGCAATGAAGATGCAAGCCGGGAACGGGAATACCTGCACTATTTGCTGCAGGACGAGCGGGTGCAGGGCGTCATAATCGCTCCCACCACGCAGGACCCGAATGATTTGAAAATACTGGACAGCGGGCATGCGCCATACATATTCCTGGATCGTCTGATCGAAGGCGTCGAAGCGCCAGCGGTTCTTTCCGACAACATAGCCGGTATCTACAAAGCGACCTCACACCTTATCAAAAGCGGGCACGAACGGATCGGGCTGGCTTTATGGCGTGAAAAGATCACGACGACAACGGAGCGCCTGAAAGGATATCAGGTAGCGCTTGAAGAATTCGGCATCCCGTTTGACGAACGGCTCGTGATCAACTGCTCCGAGGACAATCCGCAGAACGACGATCTTTTCTACAAATTCTGGATCATGCCCAACCGTCCTACGGCGATTATTTGCGGCAACAATACCCTTTCGCTTCGCGCGATCAAATTTACAAACGAATTCGCGATCGAATGCCCAAAAGACTTATCTATTATCGGATATGGCGACTACGAATGGTCGCCGATCCTCAACCCGCCATTGACGACGATTTCTCAATCTCCCCAGGAACTGGGGATGAAAGCCATACAGGTGATGCTGGACCGAATCAAAGGACAAACGACAGAAGACGACGTCTATAGAGTGCCTGTGGATCTGATCGTAAGAAAATCCACGCAGATCATCGGAAGAGGTCCCTTTGGCGAAAAGGCAGGCAATCCTGAGGATCTCGACTTAACGGAGCAGGAAATCGAACAGGTCAGACAGGGCAATTATACGGCGGCAATATCTTTCCATTATTCAGGCAAAGAATGGATGCGGCTGCATGAAATGGGAATCAGGGACGTGTTCAACAAGCTCGGCATAAAGATTTTGTCCATTACCGACGCGCACTTCGACGCGGATCTGCAATGCAAACAGTTGGAAGGACTTCTCCTGCAGGAGCCGGACGTGATCATCAGCATACCGACGGATGAGGTGCGCACGGCGGAAAGTTTTAAAAAGATCGTGGAGAGCAAGACCGGGCTTGTGCTGATCAATAACGTACCCGAAGGTTTGAAGCCGGGCGACTACATTACCTGCGTATCTGTGAACGAACGGGAAAACGGACATAACGCGGGCAAGCTGCTTGGCGAGCTCTTTAAAAACGACGAGGACGTCAAGATCGGCCTGGTATGCCATGGCGCCCCGTTTTTCGCGACGCGTCAGCGGGACTTCGCCGCAGAGCAGGTGATCATTGAACAATTCCGAAATATTACGATTGCAGCGAAGGAAAACTTTATCAACGAGAACCGCGTCTATAATATTTGCCGGGACATGATCAAGGCTCATCCGGAGATCCGTGGGCTGTATGTCTCGTGGGAAGGCCCTGCGGTCGAGGCGATGCGGGCTCTTTCGGACCTGGGAAGGGAAGATATCTCCATCATCACATCCGACCTGGACCTCGACGTGGCTGTCAACATGGCCAAAGGAAGGGTCATCAAGGGCCTGAGTTCGCAGCGGCCGTACGAGCAGGGCGTAGCCATGGCTTACGCCGCGGCCAACGCGTTCCTGGGCAAAAAAGTCCACTCTTTTATCGGCGTTCAGCCTTACGCCGTCCACCGCAAAAATCTTATCAAAGCCTGGAAAGACATCATCAAGACGAAGGAACCGCAGGTTTTAGTCGACGCCGTCAAAGAAAACGAAAAATACCTTTAATTTCTCAGGAGCCGAAATCGGTTTTACAAGTCAGAAACGTACGTTTTTAATAAAAAAAATTTCAAGGAGGAAATTCACAATGAAAGTCGGTTACATGACGAACGCCTGGGGCGCTGTCGTGGGTCACCCAGGAGGGGTCACGTCCATTAAGGACCTGTACTATCTTTCGACGGGAGCCGATGAACAGGCGATCAAGGCGATCAGTGAAGCGGGGTTCGAATACATCGAGATATTCGACGGTAATCTGACGGCTTATGAGGCCGATAAGCAGAAGTTTACCGGATTGCTTCAGAAATATGGCGTTGAGCTCTTTGCGGTATATACCGGCGCCGATTTCATTTATGACGAAATTCTGGAAGAAGAATTCTTCAAGATGGAGCAGGCGGCGAAGATCGCCAAGGCTTTTGGCGCGAAGCATCTTTGCGTCGGCGGCGGCGCTGTCCGCTCAAAGGGCGTCAGGGAAGAAGATTATGAGAAGCTTGCAAAGGGTCTCGACAGAGCCATGGATATGGCGGCGAATTACGGATTGATTGCGAGTTATCACCCCCATCTTGGAACCTGCGTGCAGTCTCCGGACCAGCTTGACAAGCTGATGCCGCTGACCAAAATCAGCCTGTGCCCGGACTGCGGCCATATTGCCGCAGGCGGAGGGGATCCTGTGGAAGTCGTAAGAAAATACCAGGACAGGATCAAGTACCTGCATCTGAAAGACTACAAGGGCGGAGGCTTCTATCCGCTTGGAATGGGAGGCATAGACTTAAAGGAGATTATCAATATCCTAAACGGCAAAGGCGTCGACTATACGGTGGAAGCGGACGGATATGCGGGATCGCCGGAAGAAGCGGCAAAGGTATCGTTCCAATATTTGGACGGGCTGCTCTGAGCGTTTTTATTTCGGCGATCAAGCCGAATAAAAATATTAAATATGGAGGGAAATTTTGATGAAAAAACTATTATTGATCATGTTTGTGGTCGTATTAGCCCTGAGTTTCAGCGCCTGCGGCGGCGGGGAACAGGCTCCGGCGTCGGAAGACCAGGCTCCGGCATCGGAAAAACCGGCGGCGCCCGATACGACTGCTGAAACACCGGCAGTGACGGGCGAGATTCTCAGCACCGGCCCAAACGGCGAAAAAGCAACCCCGGCGACGACTTTAAGCCTGACGGACGAAGAGATCCAGAAGGTTAAGGACGGCAAATACACCGCCGCAATCTGCTTCCACTATGCCGGAAACGACTGGTCCTCCGCGCAGCAGAAGGGTCTGCAGGATACCTTTGCGAAACTGGGGATCGAAGTGGTTTCGGTAACCGACGCGAACTTCAAACCCGAACAGCAGGTTTCCGACATCGAGACCGTACTGGCCCTTGATCCCGACATCATCGTCAGCATCCCGACAGATCCGGTGGCAACCGCTCCGGCATACAAGAAGGCAGCTGAGGACGGCGTCAAGATCGTCTTTATGGACAATTGCCCTGCGGGAATGAAGGCGGGCGTTGACTATGTAAGCGTTGTTTCGGCCGATAACTACGGAAACGGAGTCAAGGCTGCCGAGATCATGGCAGACAACCTCGGTGGAAAAGGGAAAATAGGAGTGATCTATTACGATGCGGACTTCTTTGTAACCAATCAGCGTGTAGAGGCATTCGAGAAAACGATAAAATCCGACTATCCCGACATTGAGATCGTTGAGAAGTCCGGGTTCCAGGATCCGAACAAGGTATCGGAAGTCGCCGACGCCATGCTGACAAAGAACCCCAATCTTAACGGTATCTTTGCGGTATGGGACGTCCCGGCTGAAGCAGTCGTCGCGTCTGCAATCGCAGCGGGAAGAGACGATCTGGTGATCACTACCATCGACCTTGGAAACAATGTCGCGAGGATGATTGCGGAAGGCGGAATGATCAAAGGACTTGGCGCGCAGCTCCCGTATGACCAGGGCGTTGCCGAGGCGACACTGGCTGCGTATTCGCTGCTTGGAAAAGAGGCGCCTGAATATGTAGCGGTACCGGCGCTGGCCGTAACGAACGATAATGTACTCGACGCCTACAAGACGGTATATCATATGGACCCGCCGGCGGATATCAAAAATGCTAAGCAATGAGGTGCATAGAGGAAAGTTTCAGGGGCACTGATTTGCAGTCGTACGTGTCCCCTGAAACCTCCCCAAGACCAATAATATGATAACTGATTTCCATATGAAATACAAGAATTATATCCATACGGCCCCAACAGCAGACAGATCTGTATAGCCCAAGAGCAGAAATATAGAAAGGGAGTAATTACATGAAAGAATATAATGTCGGCTTGATCGGCGCAGGCTTTATGGCAAAAGCGCATTCGATCGCCTATGCGGGAATGCCGATGTTCTTTTGGCCGGCGCCCGGGATCCCCGTAAAAAGGATCATTGCCGACTTGACGGAAGAGAGCGCGAAGGACGCCGCGATACGTTTCGGCTTCAGCCGGTCCACATCCGACTGGCATAAAATCATAGAGGATGACGGCATCGATATCGTGGATATCTGCACGCCGAACAACATGCACAAAGAGATGGCGGTTGCCGCCGCACAGGCGGGAAAGCATATTTTCTGTGAAAAACCGATCGCGAGAAACCCGGAAGAAGCAAAAGCGATGCTGGACGCGGTAAAAAAAGCCGGCGTCAAAAATGCGCTCGCGTTCAACTACCGCAGGACGCCTGCTGTCGCACTGGCGAAAAAGTATATTGAAGAAGGCGCGATCGGAAAGATCCTGAATTTCAGGGGTACCTATCTGCAGGACTGGTCCGCCGATCCGAACTCTCCGCTCTCGTGGCGTTTCCAGAAGGAAATCGCGGGATCGGGCGCTTTGGGAGACATCGGTACCCATGTCATCGACATGGCCCGGTATCTGGTCGGCGAGTTCGATGAGGTGTTCGCTTCCCTGAAGACCTACATCATCGAGCGGCCCGTGCAGACGGGCGCCATCGACAAGCTTGGAACCGTCAAAGGCGGTTCGGACGTGCCGAAAGCGCCGGTGGACGTCGACGATGAGGCGAGCTTCATGATCCGCTTCAGAAACGGGGCATTCGGCAGTATCGAAGCCACAAGGAACGGATGGGGCAGAAATAACTTCATCACCCTTGAGATTCACGGCGAAAAGGGGTCGATCTACTTCAACTATGAGCGCAGAGACGAGCTTCAGGTCTACTTTGCCGATGATCCCGGCGACCGCCGCGGTTTCAGAACGGTTTACACGGGTCCGGCGCATCCCTACGGCGACGGCCTCTGGCCGATCCCCGCACTGGGTATCGGGTATACCGAGACGAAGATCGTCGAATGCTATGACTTTATCAAATCGATTGCGGAGAATACCGAAAACTCACCGAACTTCGAGGACGGCTACAATATCGCATTGATCTGCGATGCGATTGCCGCATCCTCTGCAAGCGACCGGTGGCAGAAAACAGGCTGCATATAGTGGATGGATGACCCCCTCTTCGGAGGGGGATCCCCTTCTGATTCAAGGTGGTAAGTATGGAATATATCCTAACGATGGACAATATCGACAAATCCTTCAACGGTGTTAAGGTTCTTGACAAAGCATCCTTCCATTTAAGAAAGGGCCAGGTTCATGCGCTGGTGGGAGGAAACGGCGCGGGCAAGTCCACGCTGATGAAAATCCTGACCGGAGTGTACCTGCGAGACGCGGGCATTGTCGAGGTAGACGGCCGGAAGGTCAGCTTCGACGGATACCGGGCCGCGAGCGACGCCGGCATTCGCATGATCTATCAGGAACTGAGCATTATTCCGACGCTGAGCGTTGCGGAGAACATCTTTCTGAACCAGGAAAGGACAACCGGAAAAGTCCTGCTGGACGAGAAAGGCATGCTGAAGGCAGCCAAAGAGCTGCTTGACAGCTTCAGCATCGATATCTCGCCGAAAGCGGTTGTCAATACGCTGGGCGTGGGCTACTGCCAGCTGATCGAGATCGCAAAAGCGTTGTCGAAAGAGGCAAAAGTCTTGGTAATGGATGAACCAACGGCGTCCTTATCCGAATCGGAGGTTGTGATCCTGTTCGATATGATCCACCGGCTTAAGGAGAAAGGCGTATCGATTATCTATATTTCCCACAGAATGAACGAGATACTGAAAATTGCGGACGAAGTGACGATACTGCGCGATGGAAAGAATGTGATCACGGCTCCTGCGGGGGATCTCGACATAGAAGCTATCATCAATCACATGATGGGCGAACAGACCGAAAAGGCCTTTGAGTGGAAGGAGAGGCAATATACCGGAAGCGATGAAACGCTCCTTGAGGTTAGGGGACTTGAGGTCGACGACTGGATCAGGGACATTTCATTTTCTGTAAGTAAGGGCGAGGTTCTGGGGTTCGCGGGCCTGATGGGCAGCGGCAGGACCGAGATCGTTGAGTCCGTCTTCGGGATCCGGGGCCGCTGCAAAGGAGAAATCACCGTGGACGGAAACCGGGTGTCGATCAAAAACGTACAGAACGCAATTGACGCCGGACTTGCGCTGGTGCCCGAAGACCGCCGCAGACAGGGTTTGATCCTGATGCATTCGGTCAAACAGAATATTACGCTGCCGCTTTTGAATAGGCTTAAAAAATACTTCCTTCTGGATGATAAAAAAGCAAACGCTGTGACTGCGGAAAGTGTCGCGACATTCAACATAAAGACAAGCGGAATCGGCAAAACCGCCCGCCTTTTGTCCGGTGGAAACCAGCAGAAGATCGTCATCGCGAAGTGGCTTATAACCGAGCCCAAAGTGCTGCTGCTCGACGAACCCACCGCGGGCGTCGACGTCGGCGCAAAAGGAGAGATCATCAACCTGATCCGGAATTTTGCCGACAAGGGCAACGGCGTAGTGCTGATATCGTCGGAACTGGCCGAATTGATGGCTGTGTGCGACAGGATCCTGGTGCTCAATAAAGGAAAGATAACCGGTCAGATCCTGCGGGAAGAAATTAAATCAGAGGAGGTCATTCAACATGCAATCCAGGAGTAGTGAAAGCTCAGCCGCCATACTGAAACAGAAAATTGACTGGAGAAAAGCGATCGTATACTTTGCCTTTGTCGGTATGTTTATACTGTTCGCAATCCTTCTTGGAGACAAAGGCTTCCTGTCGTCGACGAATTTATTGAACATTACCAGGCAGACAGCGATGATCTCGATCATGGCCATCGCCATGACCTTTGTGATCGGAGCCGCGCAAATCGATCTTTCTGTTGGGTCGGTTACCGCGCTGTCTTCCCTGATCACGGCATTGATCCTGTCCGCGACGCCCAGCATCCCTCTGGCGCTGCTGGGCGGCCTCGCGCTCGGAGCCCTGATCGGTTCGATAAACGGCATTCTCGTCACTGCGGTGGGCATCCCGTCGTTCCTTGTAACCCTGGGTACCATGGGCATCATACGCGGCTTTGCGATGTGGATCACCGATACGGCGGCCGTTCCCATACTGAATAAACAGTACAATTTCATATTTGGTACCGGAGACGTCGGAGGCGTGCCGATCCTGCTGTTCTGGACGCTGCTGTTCCTGGCGTTCGGCTTCCTTCTGTTCAATAAAACCCCATTTGGCAAAAAGGTGCTGGCGACCGGCGGAAACGAGGACGCTGCCCGGTTTACCGGAATCAGGACCAATAAAATCAAGTTTATGACCTTTATGATGTGCGGACTGTTCGCGGCCTTTGCAGGCATCCTGTACGCGGGGCGCATGCAGGCGGGGCGTTATACATATGGGGAAGGCGACGAGCTTTCCGTCATCGCCGCGGTAATCCTCGGAGGTACGAGCATGTCCGGCGGAAAAGGCTCCGTTATGGGCGCGGTGATCGGCTCGCTCCTGATGGGCATGATCAATAACGGATTGATCATCGCGGGTTTAAGCGTAGCGCAGCAGACGATCGTTCGGGGAGCGATCATCATCCTTGCGGTAGCTCTGGGCAACAAATCTCAGAAGAATAAATAGGTGATATATAGTGATATAGGTGATATAAATGAAAAGATTAAAGACTGGCATCATCGGCACCGGTTTTATCGGACCGGCACACATAGAAGCATTGAGGAGAACCGGTCTGGCCGACGTCGCCGCGCTGGCGGACGTCAGCGATGAAGTGACAAAGGCAAAGGCGGACGAACTGTCAATACCGAAGTATTACGGCGATTATAAAAAGCTGCTTGCAGACCCCGATCTCGATATTGTACATATCTGCACGCCAAACCATCTGCATTTCAGGATGGCAAAGGAAGCGCTGGAGGCCGGAAAGCACGTCGTCTGCGAAAAGCCGCTTGCGATGAACGCCGGAGAAGCCGATGGACTCGTACGGCTGGCGGAAGAAAAAGGCCTTGTCAACGCGGTCCATTTCAATCTCCGGTTTTATCCCATGGTCCATCACGTCAGGGCGATGATCCAAAACGGCGAGCTTGGCGAGATCTTTGCCGTCAACGGTTCGTACCAGCAGGACTGGCTGTTCTATGAGACGGACTACAACTGGCGGCTTGAGCCTGCTTATAGCGGAGAGTCAAGAGCGGTCGCCGATATCGGCTCGCACTGGATGGATTCGGTGGAGTTCATGACCGGTCTTAACGTGGAAAAGGTATGCGCAGATTTCGCGACGTTCCATCCCATCCGCAAAAAACCGTTACGGCCGCTTGAAACCTATTCGGGAAAGCCGCTCGCCCCCGAAGATTACAGCGATATCGAGATCAGCACGGAAGACTACGCGACCGTACTGCTGAAATTCAACGGGAAAGCGCACGGCTCGCTCACAGTTAACCAGGTTGCGGCGGGCAGAAAGAACCGGTGCTATTATGAAATCTATGGCAGCAAAAAATCGGCCGTGATCGATACGGAACGTCCGAACGAATTGTGGATCGGCAGGAGAGACGCCGGCAACGAACTGCTGCTCAAAGACCCGTCGCTGCTGCTGGAACCCGCGCGGGCGATCACGAGTTTCCCCGGCGGCCACAACGAGGGTTTTCCGGACACGTCCAAGCAGCTGTTTAAAAAATTATATGCTTACATACAAAATGGCTGCAAGGGCGAGATCGAATTCCCCACGTTCGCGGCAGGCGCAAGAGAGCTTAAACTCTGCGAAGTCATCGTGGATTCCGCAAGGAGCGAAAGCTGGAAGCAAGTATAGAAGGGAGTATGATCATGAAATTAGGTTTATTGAGTGCGATACTTCCCGACCTGTCCTATGAAGAGGTCGTTGACTTTGCATCGGAAAACGGATTCAAGTGCCTGGAAATATGTTGCTGGCCGGTCGGTAAAGCGGAAAGAAAATACGCGGGAGTAACCCACATCGACGTCAATGATCTGTCAAAGGACAAAGCGGATGAACTGATGGGCTATGTAAAAAACAGGAGGATCGAGATCTCCGGGCTTGGCTATTATCCGAATCCGCTCGATCCTGACCTTGAACAGCGGGCTGTTTCTATCGATCATATCAAAAAGGCGATCACGGCGGCGGCGCTTTTAGGCGTCAACCAGATGAACACCTTTATAGGGAGAGACCCCAAGGCGAGCATACCCGACAGTATGGCGGATTTCAGAAAAACCTGGCCGGATATTGTGAAGTTTGCCGAGGATGCAGGCGTTAAGATCGGCATAGAAAACTGCCCGATGTTTTTTACGATGGACGAATGGCCGGGAGGCAAAAACCTCGCGGCTTCGCCGAAAATATGGACGGAAATGTTCACTGCGATCGACAGCAGGTATTTTGGACTGAATTACGATCCCTCGCACCTCGTGTGGCAGCGAATGGATTATATCGCGCCGATTTATGATTTCGCGGAGAAGATTTTCCACATCCACATTAAAGATGCGAAGTTCTTTCCCGAGAAATACAACAAGGCGGGCATGTTTGCAGCTCCTCTCGAATACCACGCGCCGAAGATTCCGGGCTACGGAGATATTAAATGGGGTGAATTCTTCTGCGCGCTCTCTGAGATCGGCTATAAAGGCGCAGCCGTCATAGAAGTGGAAGATCGCTCGTTCGAGGAAAGTCTTGAAGCGCGAAAAAGGTCAATTCTGCAATCAAAACAATATCTGAACCAGTACATATTATAACGACTTGAGCTTGTCATATTCTCTCCTCAATGTGATATAAATTTAAAAACCCGCTCGGCTGCTTGACGCGCTGCCTTCGAGCGGGCTTTTAATTTAAAGAGAATGCAAGGGCACTGTCTGGTCT
>DATMXY010000296.1:0-6992 GCA_035561275.1 Anaerovoracaceae bacterium
TTTTGAAGAATAATGTCCGGCATTTTAACAAATGATAGGGACACTAAAAAAATATCCGCGTTGTTTAGATTTGCTGGAGATTGAGGATTTACACATATGAAAACGAAAGATTGGATTGCAGAAGATAAAGGTCTTGATAAAACTCTCTCTTTAATGCGGGAGGGATATTTATTTATTAAAAACAGGACGGATAAGTTTCAGTGCAATATGGTTGCTACTCATCTAATGGGAGAAAAGGTAATCTGTATGTCCGGTGAGGAAGCTGCGAAGCTGTTTTATGAACCGGAACGATTTCAACGAAAAAGCGCAGCACCGAAAAGAGTACAAAAAACGTTATTGGGTGAGAATGCGATTCAAAGCATGGACGGTGACGCCCATATTCATAGAAAGCATCTTTTTCTATCTTTGCTGACTCCGCCTGATCGAAAGAGATTGACTGAATTCGTGATTAAGGAAATGGAAGCAGCTATTCGCAGATGGGAAGTAAGAAAATCAATTGTTCTTTTTGATGAAGGAAATGAAATTTTATGTAAAGCTGTATGCCTTTGGGCGGGAATTCCGCTGCGCAAGTCTGAAATTAGAAAAAGGGCGGAGGATTTCAGTTTGATGGTCGATGCTTTCGGAGCAGTCGGACTCCGGTATTGGAAAGGCAAAATGGCAAGGTCGAGGGCTGAAGAATGGATTAAAAAAATTATTGAAGATGTCCGCTCCGGTAAATTAAAAGCGGAAAAGGATACGGCACTATACAATATTGCTTTTTTTAAGGAGCCTGACGGCTGTCGGCTCAATACTCAAATGGCTGCGATAGAACTGATCAATGTATTGCGGCCGGTCGTTGCCATATCGACCTATATTACTTTTGCGGCGCTGGCATTGCACGATCATCCGGAATATAAGGAAAAGCTGCTTTCGGGCGGCACAGAAAATCTTGAAATGTTTGCACAGGAAGTTCGCCGTTTTTATCCATTCGGACCTTTCCTTGGCGCAAGGGTGAAAAAGGAATTTCAGTTGAATGATTATACTTTTGAAAAAGGAATGCTTGTACTGCTGGATATGTATGGCACGAACCATGACCCGATGATCTGGGATAATCCGAATGGTTTCTGTCCGGAACGCTTCAGGGATTGGAAGGGTAGTTTATTTGATTTCATTCCCCAGGGCGGAGGAGATCCCACTGTGACGCATCGCTGTCCGGGGGAGGGCATTACGGTTGACATTTTAATAGCGGTGATAAATTTCCTGGTGAGTAAAATTGAATATAATGTTCCGAAACAAGACTTAAGTTTTAGCCTTTCAAAAATGCCGACCCTGCCGGAAAGCGGATTCATCATGAGTAATATCAAGCGGAAAGGATATCTGAACTAATCACTTCATGTGGGCTCTTTATTATTACCAAAACTGTATAAAACTCTGTGCTTTTAAAATACTATACCTGAAAAGTGAGTCATAAACACTGGTTTTTCGGGAGGTAAAAAAGTGAGCGTTAATACAATTTCGTACTGGAACCTGACGGGAGAAAAGACACATTATCCCCGCCTGGATCAAAGTATTTCGACAGATGTCCTTATCATCGGGGGAGGCATCACCGGCGTCACATGCGCCTATTGTCTGGCTGAAAAAGGCTTAAAACCTGTCTTGATTGAAGCCGGAGTGCTGGCCGACGGCACAACGGGAAACACCACGGGAAAAGTGACGATCCAGCACGCCGTCATCTACTATAAAACTGAGGAAAAATACGGCCTGGAAGCAGCCCGCGACTATGCGCTGTCGCAGAGCAGCGCACTGGATTTCGTCAGAAATGCGGTCAAAAAAGAATCCATTGAGTGTCAGCTGGTCGGAAATAAAGCATATATTTTTAGCGTCAATGAACAGGAATGGGATACCCTTGGGAAAGAATACGCCACCGCAAAAAAAATCGGGATTAAAGCGGAATTATTAAAGAATTCAGATTTTCCTCCCGGTAACAAAGGGCTTCTCGGTTATAATGACCAGTATGTTTTTCATCCCGTCAGGTATGTGGACGGTCTGGCAAGAGCGGCAGTTGCGAAGGGCGCCGCTATCTATTGCGATACTAAGGCCGTAAAACTTGAAAACGGTGATATGAAAAACGTTTCCTGTGAAGGCGATATCACAATTCAGGCCAAGCATGTCGTCATGGCGACCCAATACCCGTTTTACGACGGGCCGAACCTGTTCTACACGCGCCTGTATCCCAAGAGAACGTACGGTATCGCGGTTCATGCAAAAAGAGATTGGCCTGAAGGCAGCTACATCAATGCAGGCGATCCGTCCCGCTCGATCCGAACGCATGTGGAAAAGGGCCAGCGCATCCTTATCGTTGTCGGTGAAAGCCACGACACCGGACGCGGATTCGGTGCTATTCATTATGATCATCTGATTGAGTTTGCCGATGAGGTAGCAGGGGTTGGAGAAGTGATCGCCAAGTGGTCGGCTCAGGACTATGATACGCCGGATGAGCTGCCGTATATCGGGAGGATTTCAGACAACTCAAACATTTATGTCGCATCGGGCTTTAGAAAATGGGGCCTCTCCAACGGTACGCTTTCGGGCATGCTTATTGCCGAACTCATCGCGACCGGGAACTGCCGCTATGAAAGCCTATACTCAAGAACTCGTGCGGATATCACAAGTTCCTTTGGAAAAATGTTTGCCGGTACGGTGAATCCTGTTATCGAGCTGGTTAAATCAAAGGTGGAAAGGACCCAGGATATCGAGGGTTTACAACCGGGTGAGGGGCGGGTCGTCCGCTTTAGAGGAGACAGAGTGGGCGTCTATAGAGACAGCGACGACAATGTAACGGTCCTTGACATTACTTGCACCCATATGAAGACGGAACTAAATTTCAACTCAGCCGAAGAGACATGGGACTGCCCGGCGCACGGCGGACGTTACAACACAGAGGGAAAGCTCCTTGAAGGAGCGCCTAAGGACTCGCTGAAAGTTTTGTTCAAAGGCACCTATCAAGAATTATTGTCAGAATCAATGAAGACCAAAAATAAATAAGAAGTCAAGGAGGCGATACAGCGTGAAAAAAATAAAAAAAGCTAAAATCGCAGCGGCCCTGGCAATCCTGTTGACTTTTACTGCCTGCGGCACACAGCAGGACGGGAAGGGAACAGTGATTAATAATGGAAATAGCGAAGCGGACCTGACTCATATTTCCGTCGAAAAAATTGATCAATATGAGGGAATGGAAATCACCGACTGGTTTGATGAGCAGACTGTGGTCCTTGCAAAGGAAAACCCGGAACTCGAAAAAATGAGCCTCATGGAGAACGGGGAATTTTACCCCAGAAGCTTGTACTTGTACAATCTGGATTCCAAAGAATACAAAACTGTGAAAGCTCAAAAGAATATGTTTCTCGGCGGGGCTACCTTGTCTCCGGACAAAAAACACCTGTTGTATTATGAATACGCTATCGGAGATACCGCCTATTTTCTGATGAGCATGGACGATCAGGAACAATCCTCCTTACCGGAAGGCAGCCTTGGAATCGCCTATACGGCAGAGTGGGCCGACGCTCAAAACATAATCGGCGTCTCTTATGCCGGAGGCGCTTACATTGCCGACACAAGCGGGAAGCTCACACAGATTTCCGAACTGCAAGGGGAGCAGTTGTTCGCGGTGCAAAAAATACAGGATAAAATCTACTATATAACTACCGAAACCGAAGATAGCCCTTCCGCCCAGCTGTATATGCTGAATCTGGCAACCAAGGAAAAAAAGAATCTGAAGGTGGAAAACGCGAATGGAATCACGCCTTCCACCGACGGAAAGCAGATCCTGATCACACAGGGGGTCGGATCCACGAAAAGGCTTCTTCTCGCCGATGCCGAAGGAAATATCCTGAAGACCTTGGCGGAGGGAACAGAGGTGACCGGAGAATGCTGGTCTCCCGACCAGAAGCTGATCGCATACCGGCTCAAGCCTGCCGTCAACGGCTCGGTCAGCGGCGGACTCTATCTGTACGATGTATCAACCGGTACGTCCACGCAAATTGCGGAGAATATCGGAGACTCGGAAATCAGATGGAGCCCTTCCGGTAAAAAAATTGCCGTTGCGGAACTGGTCGGAAGAAACTATAGCAGCATCATCATTTATTTGAAGCAGGGCGAGGAATAATATTTATTCTTTAATTTAATCAGATAAACAGGTTTACGTTTGATTCTTCCGCATCAGCGAGATATGTCCCGACACCGGCGTAGTCGATACCGTCGATGAGCTCTTCCCTTTTGATGCCCATGACGTCCATACTCATCGTACAGGCTACGATCCTGACGCCGTTTTCCTGCGCCTTTTTGATGAGCTCTTCAAGGGAGGAAACATTCTTCTTCTTCATGATGCCTTTCATCATGGAGGTACCCATGCCCAGCATATTCATTTTGGAGAGCTTTAACTTTGTGGAACCCCGCGGCATCATAACGCCGAACATGGACTCGATGAATGTTTTATCTACTTTGACCTTGCTCGTTTTACGGAGTACGTTGAGTCCCCAGAAGGTAAAGAACATGGTGACGGGCCGGCCCATGGACGCCGCGCCGTTGGCGATGATAAATGACGCCAGAACCTTGTCGAGGTCGCCGGAGAAAACAATGATGGTCTTGCCCTCATTATCGGCATGTGATTGGGCGAGCTTCGCCGAACCGCCGCCCTTCTGTACGAGGGCTACATACTCGCTGCCGCGCTTTTCGTTGGCGACCAATGTGTTTCCGGTTCGGCGCGTCCAGGCTCCGATATCGCGGGAAAATCCGGGATCGGAGGCGGAAACTTCGATGACTTCGCCGTCCTTCATATCCTTCATGGACTCGAAGACCTTCATGATTGGGCCAGGGCACTGCATGCCGCTGCAGTCAAGTCTCATACTTGCCGTTGCGTGGGGTATCGCAACACTGCCGCTATCGGCGACCGGGGTCGCGGTTGTCATCGGAATCACTTCGCTTTCTTTATAATTCATAGACTGATAAAATCTTGTACCGCCGGGATAAACCCTGACGTTGTTAAATCCGTTTTCCGTAAGAATACGCGCTGCATTGTAAGAACGGACGCCGATGGCGCAGAAGGTTATGATCTCACTGTCCTTGTCAAGCTCAGCGAGGCGTTTTCTGAGCTGACCGAGCGGGATGTGCTTGTATTTCGGCAGCGCATAGGCTTCGACCTCGGCCGTCTCGCGTACGTCGAGCGCGACGATATTTTGCGCTGTCACATCGACGTCCCAAGGTGCAAAGACAGCCCTGTCTGTCAGAATGTTTTCAGCGACAAAACCCGCCATGTTAACCGGATCCTTGGCCGATGAGTACGGGGGAGCATACGCCAGCTCCAGCGTTTTCAGGTCGCGGACAGTCCCGCCAAGTCGGATTGTCACGGCAATCGTGTCAATGCGCTTATCGACCGCGTCGCTGCCGACAGCCTGAGCGCCATAGATTTTTTTACCGTCCTTTGAGAAAATCAGCTTGATGTTCATCGGCACCGCGCCGGGGTAATAGGATGCGTGGGAATTCTGTGTAATAATGAGCGTTTCAAAATCTTTGCCTTTGACGAGACCGTTTCTGACGAGCGTCTTTTCGTTCTGACCTGTTGAGGCAGCAGTCATGTCGAAGACTTTTGCCACGGAGGTACCCTGTGTGCCGTCGTAGCTCTCGTTTCCGCCGGCAATATTGTCCGCCGCGATACGCCCCTGTTTGTTGGCCGGGCCGGCAAGCGGAACCATGGCGCGGCTCTTGTCAATAAAGTCCTCAACCTCAATCGCATCGCCGACGGCGTAAATATCAGGATCGGACGTTTGCATCGTGCCGCTGACGACAATGCCGCCGCGTGCGTTGACCTCAAGCCCGGCTGCCTTGGCAAGCTCGCCGTTCGGGCGCACGCCGATGGACAGGATAACGAGGTCGCTCGGAAGCTTTGTACCGCTCTTTAATGTGACGGTAACCTGCTCCGCCGCATCCTCAAAGGAAGCGACGCCATCGGAGAGGTTCAGCGCGATGCCTTTGTACGCCAAATGCTCGTGCAAAAGCTGCGCCATTTCAAAATCAAGTGGCGCCATGACCTGGTCCAGGGCTTCGACAATCGTTACCTTGAGACCTGCGTGATGAAGGTTTTCCGCCATCTCGAGTCCTATAAAGCCGCCGCCGACAACAACGGCGCTTTTGACGTTGTTCTCTTTGATATGATTACGGATGCGGTCGGTATCCGGTATTGTCCAAAGCGTCATGACCCGTTTGGAATCAATCCCCGGAATAGGAGGCTTTACCGGCGACGAGCCGGTGGACAAAACGAGCGTGTCATAGCTTTCCGTATAGGTTTCTCCCGTATCCGTCTTCTTGACAGTAACGGTTTTTGACGCCGGGTCAATCACGATGACCTCCTGTTTGATACGGACGTCCGTATTGTATTTGTCGCGCATCGCTTCCGGCGTGACCAGTATCAGAGAAGTCCTCTGCTTGATGATATCGCCGATATGGTATGGAAGTCCGCAGTTGGCGTAGGAGATATACTCGCCGCGCTCAAAGACAATAATTTCCGCGGTTTCATCCAGACGGCGCAGACGTGCCGCGCAGCTCGCGCCGCCCGCGACGCCGCCGACGATTAATACTTTTTTACCCATAATGAACCCTCCCGTTTAAAATTACACCCCATGATCTCCTTGGCTTGACTGATTGCGTCATACGTCGCAATAGTGCTTTTTGAGCAGAGAGATGATTTCTTCCACCCGACTGTCTGCGATAAAATAGGTAACGTTTTGACCTGACTTGGAATTATCCAGTATCCCGTGCGCTTTTAAGAGTGTCAGATGCTGAGATAGGGCGGATTGCGTGATATTCTGAATCTTCTCGCCAAGGCTGCTCACTGTTTTTGGCTCCTTGATGAGCTCACAAAGGATAAGCAGGCGATATTCATTGGCAAGAACCTTTAGAAGCTCGGCAATCTGCTTGGCTTTCTGTTCCATTTTGGTCTTCCTTTCTGTGTGTTTGTC
>DATMXY010000297.1:0-16199 GCA_035561275.1 Anaerovoracaceae bacterium
ATAATTATTTTTATATTGATTCTTTCATTCTAGCACTGAAAACGGCGTTGCCGCAAGGTTGAATCAATATATTCTTTTTAAAAGGAAAACTGTAACCATGAAAGAGGAAAAAGATAAGGACTGCATTTCGGAAAGGCTGGAGGGCAGCCTTCAGACCAACCGGTTTATCAGTCTGGAGGATATGAACGAGGTTCGCAAGATAAAGCCGTCAATCCTGCTGCACAGCTGCTGCGGCCCCTGCAGCACCGCTGTCGTTGAAAAGCTCAGCGGGCGGTTCGACGTCACGATTTTCTTCTATAACCCCAACATAACCGACAGGGGCGAGTATGACAGGAGAAGAAAAGCCCAGCTTGAATTTATAGATCAATACAATGACAGGGTTGATGCGAAAGACCGCATCGCATATCTGGAAGGCCCTTACGAGCCGAGGATGTTTCTTGCGGCGGCAAAGGGCCTGGAGCAGGAACCGGAAGGCGGAAGGCGATGCGTCGAGTGTTTCCGGCTGAGGCTCGAAAAAACAGCCGAAACAGCCAGGATGTCGGGATTCGATACCTTTGAAACGACGCTCTCTGTCAGCCCTCACAAGAACTTTGAATTGATAAACAAGATCGGCATGCAGCTGGGCGTGCGGTACGGTCTGGCTTTTTTATGCGAGGATTTTAAAAAGCAGGGCGGATACCAGCGGTCTGTGGAGCTTTCCAGGGCATACCGCCTTTACCGTCAGCGCTATTGCGGCTGCTGTTTTTCCGATACCGACGGATAACCGCTGAACCGGACAGAATGTTAAGACGACAAAAATCAACAAATCGGAGATTTGCGATTTTCCAGCCTAAATTCTGTCAGCGGTTCTAACGTCCGTAAACGGACTCCTCCGCAAGCGAAGCTTGCTACGCTGTCCGTTTTGCCACTGCGGCTTACGCACCTAACCACATTTGCAGAGCAAATGTTTGGTAGGCGCCATACGGGAATTCCCCGGCTTTAGCCGGATCGGCATTTTTCCGTTAAGTTGCGGAAAAAAGGCAACTTTCAGGAGGTTTCTATGAAACAATTAAGAAAGATGACGCTGAATATCAACGGCGCCGATCGAATGTTCGTCTGTGATCCGGAAAAAGATACGCTGGCAACCGTCATAAGGCGCCTGGGCCTGACAGGTACGAAAGTAGGCTGCGGTACCGGCGTATGCGGCGCATGTTCCGTGATCCTGAACGGAAAGGTGATCCGCTCCTGCACACGGCGGATCAAGACGGTGGACGAGTACAGCGAGGTACTCACCATTGAAGGGATCGGGGCGCCGAATCGCCTGCATCCGCTGCAGGTGGCGTTTATGCATTGCGGTGCGGTACAGTGCGGTTTCTGTTCGCCGGGATTTATCGTGTCCGCTTATGCGCTGCTGCAGGAAAATCCGAATCCGACAAGAGAAGACGTACGCGACTGGTTCCAGAAGCATAGAAATATCTGCCGCTGCACGGGCTACAAGCAGATCGTCGACGCGGTCATGGCCGCCGCGAAAGTAATGCGGGGCGACTGCGCCCTTGAAGACATCATGGTTAAGCTTCCTGAAAACAAAGAATATTACGGGCTTCCGCTGGTCCGCCCGGCCGCCCTCTCAAAGGTATGCGGCGTATGTGATTACGGTGACGACATCGAACTGAAAATGCCGGAAAGCGTGCTCCATGTTGTGATGGCGCAGCCGAAAGTGGCGCACCATGCGAAGATCCTGAAAATCAATACGGAAGAAGCGGAAAAGATGCCCGGCGTTTACAAGGTCGTTACCCATAAGGACGTAAAAGGGTCAAACCGGTTAAACTTCTTCCAGTTCTCCCCAAGATGCCTTGCCACGGAGCAGACCCATATCCTGCTGGCGGAAGAGAAGATCTTCAATTATGGAGATATCGTGGCGCTGGTAGCCGCCGACACAAAGGAACATGCCAGAGAAGCCGCGGCAAAAGTTACCGTTGATTATGAACAGCTTCCGGAATACCTGAATTATCTGGAGGCGGTCATGCCGGACGCCATGCGCGTTCACAGCGATCATCCCAATGTATGGTCGGAACAGCCTACGATCAAAGGCGCCGGGCACGGTACCCCGGAATTGTTTGATACCGCGCCCTATGTGGCGGAAGGAAGCTTCCACTCCACAAGAGAGCCCCATATGCCCATTGAAGGGGATACGGTTCAGGCTTACTGGGGCGACGACGGCATGCTGACCGTACATTGCAAGGCGATGTGCATCTATGCAAACATCGGTGATATCGCCGAAGCGACAGGAGTTCCCGCCGAAAAAGTAAGGGTCATCGAAAACCCGACAGGCGCGACATTCGGGTGGGGCACCGCGGGAGCCACCTACTCGCTGGCCGCCATCGCGTGCCTCGCCTGCGACAATATGCCCGTCGCCTTCTCCATGACCTACCCGGAATACATGGCATTTTCCGGAAAGAGGGCGCCGTCCTATACCAATGCCCGCCTTGCCTGTGATAACGACGGAAAGATCATTGCCGCGGAATGGGACTGCGGACTGGATCACGGCGCGTACAACGAACTGGGCGACGATCTGACCTGGAGGCCCGCGAGATTCATGTTCTTCCCGTACCATGTACCCAACGTAATGGGCCTGACGAGAGTGGCGTGCACAAACCATGCTTACGGCTGCGCTTACAGGGGATACGGTTCCCCGCAGGCCTATACCGCGTCGGAAGCGCTGATGGATATGATGGCGGAAAAGATGGGAATGGATCCCTTTGAATTGCGATGGAGAAACATCGCCCGTCCGGGGGACCTGAACATCAACAGCTATCCCTTTGTCGACTATCCGATGGAAAAGATCATGGAGACCGTGAAGCCGATCTACGAAACGGCCGTCGCGAGAGCCAAAGCGGAAGATACCCCTCAGAGGCGGAGGGGCGTCGGGATCGCCTGGGGAGGATACAACGTGACGGAAGGCACCGCCGACCAGTGCACCCTGGCCATCGAGCTCCGCGCAGACGGCAAGTTTGTGAAATATGACACCTGGCAGGACCAGGGCCAGGGCGGGGACGTGGGCTCCCTGGTATGCACGCTGGAAGCCCTGAAGCCTCTGGGCGTCACAGTGGATGACGTCGTACTGATACAGAACGACAGCAAAATTTGCCCGGACTCCGGATCCACGGCTTCTTCCCGCCAGCACTATATGAACAGCAAGACTTCAAAACTGGCGGCGGATATGCTGATCAACGCCATGAAAAAGCCCGACGGGACCTACAGGACCTATGCGGAAATGGTCGCAGAAGGGATTCCGACAAAATATGAGGCTCAGTACCTGAATCCCAGCGATCCCGATCTCTGTGACCTGGATCCAAATACCGGCGTCGGCAATCCGACTCCCGACTACACCTACGCATTGTTCCTCGCCGAAGTTGAAGTGGACACGGCAACCGGCAAGTCCACCGTACTGAGCTACACCTGCGTTGACGACGTGGGTGTGATCGGAAACATTGACGCCGTCAACGGGCAGGCTTACGGGGGGATCTCCCACTGCATCGGTTTTGCGCTGACCGAAAACTACGACGACGTAAAGAAGCACAACAATCCCCTTGGCGCCGGTATCCCGGCCATCAAGGATATTCCGGACGACTTCAATATCATCCATGTGGTCACTCCGCGGAAGAAGAACCCCTTCGGCTCCTCGGGGGCATCGGAGGCATTCCAGTCTTCAGGGCATATGGCGGTCATCAACGCCATCAACAATGCCTGCGGTGTGAGGGTCTACGAACTGCCCGCATCGCCGGAAAAAGTGAAGGACGGCCTTGAAAAGCTTGCCATCGGCGAAAAGATCGAGCCGCCGAAGAAGTATTTCCTCGGTTCCGATTTCTATGAAGAAATGGAATATATTAAAAACAATCCGGTCTAGAGATACGTGACAAAACGTGATAAAATAATAGTACTTGTGACATCGTACTTGGTCGGTCTGTGATTTTAGGTCGCAGACCGAACTTATTATTAAAGGGTGTTTTAATGGAGCGGTATTTAAAAAATTTTAAAAATTGCCTTCAAAAGGAGATCCCGTTCTGTGCAGCGGAATGCCCTTTTCATATCGATATTCCCGACTTTATTGAGAAAATAAAGAGGGGAGGATTCAAAGCCGCGTTCAAAACCTACCGGAATGCAGCCGGGTTTCCGTTGATCGCGTCGAATTTGTGTCATGAGCCGTGCAAGGGGGTCTGCCCCAGAAAGGGTACTGACAGCGCCATCGAATTGCTGATGCTGGAGAAGGCCTGCATCGCTTTCGCGGATGACAGAAGTCCGACGGATTACAACCTTCCGTCCAAAAAAAAGAAGGTAGCCGTCATAGGCGCCGGGATCAGCGGCCTTGCCTGCGCGCTGCGCTTATGCATGAAAAAATATGAAGTTGAAATATTTGAAGCGTCCGGACGCATCGGCGGTCATCTTTGGGAGCTGATGGAGCCGGACCTGTTTCTGGCTGATATCGAAGAACAGTTTAAATACGAAAACTATGTTCTTCATCTGAATACGCCGGTGCATTCCGTTGACGACCTGGCGGAGGTCGGCTTCGACGCGGTATATGTCGCCGCGGGGGAAGGCGGAGAAGACTTCGGCCTGATTTCCGCAGCGGAGGAGGAAGTCAGCGGAGCAGCCGGACAGTCTTCCGATTCCGGTGAAAACAGGCACTGCGCCCTGTACGGGAATACGGGTTGGTTTGCGGGCGGCGGGCTGATCGGAGATAAGCCGGTCTATGCCCTTGCAAACGGGCTTTACATGGGAACGGTGATCGATAATTTCCTGAAGACGGGCAATCTCCTCAACCCGGAAAATATTCAGAAGACCTGCATGCAGCTGGATCCCGAGAAGCTGAAGCGGGAAGAGCCGGTCATTCCGGAAATCGCAGACGGCTTCAGCGAGGAGGAAGCAAAGCGGGAAGCGGCGCGCTGCCTGGAATGCCAGTGCGATTTTTGCCGGTCTTATTGTGATTTAACAGACTTTTATAATAAATGGCCTTTGAGGATCCGCGACGAGATCCTGGCCACCACCCTGCCCGGGTCGGCCGATGTGAAAGCGACTCCCGCCAAACGGCTGCTTTCCACCTGCAACCAATGCGGTCTTTGCCTGGAAACCTGCCCGATGGATATCGATATCGGAGGGCTCATCCTGGCGGGGAGGAAAAGCATGCACAGACAGAAGAAAGCGCCGTGGGTATTCCATGATTTCTGGCTTAGAGACATGGATTTCGTAAACAGCGATTCGGCTTCCCTTTCAATGGGACCGCCTTCCGGCAGCCCATGCGACTATGCGTTTTTCCCGGGGTGCCAGCTTGGGGCAAGCGATCCGGAGCTCGTGGAAAAGGCTTACGGATATCTGCTGGGTAAACGGCCGGATACGGGCCTTTTGCTGCGCTGCTGCGGCGCGCCTGCCGAATGGTCCGGCGACGAGGAAAAGTTTAACGGGGAAGTCGAAACAGTGTATAAATTATGGACCGAGATGGGAAAGCCGACGCTGATCCTGGCCTGCCCGACCTGTGAAAAGAAGTTTAAAGCCTATATGGCAAAGATACCGGTGATTTCCCTTTATGAAATCATGGACCAATGGGGCGTGGAGTCCGCGGTTTCGGACAATATGCAAGCCGGCAAGCCTGCCGGCAAAGTCTATTCCGTGTTTGACGCCTGCGCCGCAAGGCATGAAAAGGGCATGAAGAGCGCGGTAAGACGGCTGGCGGGAACCGCGGGCTGCAAACTCGAACCCATGGAGCGGCACGACGTTTTTGAACAGTGCTGCGGCTACGGCGGACAGCCCGGCGCCGCAAACCCAAAGTACGCTGAATTTGTCGCGCAAAAAAGAATAAAGGAAAGTGAAAATCCATATATCACATATTGCATCAACTGCCGGGACATCTTCACGGAAGCGGGGAAAGAAACCGTACACATCCTCGATCTCTTGTTCGGCGGCGGGGATTCGCCTCAAAGGCTTGCAACGGTCAGCGAGCGGAGAGAAAATCGAATCGGGCTGAAGCGAAATCTGCTGAAGGAGTTCTGGAATAGGGAGACGGAAGAAGAAAAAAAAGAAAACGGCAGAAAGGTCAGCATTCCTGAAGAACTTGCCGGGAAGCTCAGCCGGGAAAGAATCCTGGAGGAAGACGTAATCGCGGCGCTGGATTTTTGCGAGCGGACCGGACGCAGGGTCTTTCATCCGGACAGGGGAACATACGGCGGCTACCGGGAAATCGGACATACGACCTACTGGGTGGAATACAGAACGCCGGACGGGAAAAACTATGAGTTGGTCAACGCGTATGCCCATCGGATGAAGATCGAGTTGGAAGCGGTTTGGAACGGAAGGAAAGTCGAGCCCGACCTGTAAAAAGAAACAGCAAAAAAGTACACAGAAAACAGCATGTCGATGTCTTTTTCTTCCTGCTTTTCGATTGACAGAGGACATACCCGTTGATAAACTACAAGTGAATCCAGAGTAGCGAAACATCCATCCCCGAGCCTTATATCCCAATACTCGGGGATAGGCTTTTTGTTTTGGTTGACGGTTAACAATGAAAAACAAAGAGGCAACATGCCGTAAACGGCATTCCAGCACAAGCAGGAGCTTGTGCTGCTGTCCGTTTTTCCAATGCAGCTTACGCACCTACCGTCCCTTGCAGGGACTCCGACTCGCTTCGCTCGCTGCTGTCCGTTTTGCCAATACAGCTAAAGCTGTGGCAAAAAGGCAACCACATTTGCAGAGCAAATGTTTGGTAGGCGCTATACGGGAATTCCCCGGCTTTAGCCGGATCGGCATTTTTCCGTTAAGCTGCGGAAAAAAGGCAACATTCAGGAGGTTTCTATGAAACAATTAAAAAAAATGACATTGAACATCAACGGTGCGGACCGTATGTTCATCTGCGATCCTGAAAAGGACACCCTTGCGGGCGTACTGCGCCGCCTGGGTCTGACCGGCACAAAAATTGGCTGCGGAACCGGCGTATGCGGCGCCTGCTCCGTAATCCTGGACGGAAAAGTGATCCGTTCCTGTACGAAAAAAATCAAAACTGTGGAAGAGTACAGCAAAATGATCACCGTTGAAGGGCTTGGCAATGCCCTGAACCCGCATCCTCTTCAGGCCGCGATGGTACATCTCGGCGCCGTGCAATGCGGCTTCTGCACGCCGGGGTTTGTCGTCTCAGCTTATGCGCTGTTGCAGGAAAACCCGAACCCGACAAGGGAAGAAGTCCGCGACTGGTTCCAGCAGCACAGGAATGTCTGCCGGTGTACGGGCTATAAGCAGATCGTGGACGCCGTCATGGAAGCCGCGGCAATTATGCGCGGCGAAAAAACGCTGGCGGATATCACCTACGACTACAAGAAAGATGTGGGCAATTATTACGGCAAACCCATCGCTCGTCCCAATGCTTTGGCGAAAGCCTGCGGCGTCTGTGATTACGGCGACGATATCGAACTGAAAATGCCGGCGGAAACGCTGCACGCCGTCCTGGTAATGCCCAGGATCTCCAACCATGCTAAAATTATAAACATCGATTACAGTGAAGCCGAAAAGATGCCCGGCGTGGTGAAAGTCATCACCGCCAAGGATGTGGACGGCGCGAACCATCTGATGATGTTCCAGTTCTCACCGAGGACCACCGCCCTCGATCAGGTGCATAAGCTGCTGGCGGATGAGAAAATCGTCAACTGGGGAACCGTCGTCGCGATGGTGGTGGCCGACACCAAAGACCATGCGAAGGAAGCTGCCGCAAAGGTAAAGATCGAGATCGAACAGCTGCCCGAATACATGAATTATCTCGATGCGGTCATGCCCGACGCCATGCGGATCCATCCGAACATGGACAACATTTTTGCCTGGCAGCCGCTGCTGAAGGGCGATCACGACAACGTACCCGAACTCATTGACAACGCGGCCTACGTGGCGGAGGGAAGCTTCTATGCTTCGAGAGAACCGCATATGTCCATTGAAGGCGACACGGCTCAGGCATATTACGACGAGGATGGAAAGCTATGCGTACAATGTAAAGCAATGACAGTTTATTTTGACCGGGACGATATCGCGCAGGCAGTGGGACTTCCCGTGGAAGATATCCGGGTCATCGAAAATCCGACGGGAGGCTCTTTCGGCTGGGCAATGAACGCGCAGACCTATTCCCTGGTTGCCATCGCCTGTAAAGTGACGGGACAGCCCGTTGCGCTGTCTATGGATTATTCCCAGTTCATGGCGCTCAGCGGCAAGCGTTCTCCCGCGTTTATAAACGGCCGCCTGGCCTGCGACAAGGACGGAAAGATCATCGCCGGTGAATTCGATTCCGGCATGGATCACGGTTTTGACCCGGCCCTCGGCGACGACAAGAATATCAAAATCGCACGGTTCATGTTCTTCCCCTACCATGTGCCCAACGTACTGGGCCTGGGGAGAGTCGCGGTGACCAACCATGCCTTCGGTGTTCCCTACAGGGGATACGGCGCGCCCCAGGCTTATACCTGCGGCGAAGCTCTTATCGATATGATGGCGGAAAAGATCGGCATGGATCCGTTCGAATTCAGATATAAGAACATCGCGCGGCCCGGCCAGACAAATATCAACAGTGTGGAATTCCTCCAGTATCCCATGGAGGAAATGATGGATAAAATGAAGCCCCTTTATGAAAAGGCCGTTGCGGAAGCAAAAGCCGCGGATACTCCCGAAGCCCGCCGCGGCGTAGGGCTTGCCTGGGGCGGATATAACGTAGGCCTCGGCTCCGACGACTTTGCGAGCGTGGCCATCGAGCTCACCCCGGACGGAAAGTTCATCAAGTATGACACCTGGCAGGATCAGGGACAGGGCGGGGATCAGGGTTCCATGATCTGTACCCTGGAGGCGCTGAAGCCGTACTTCTCCAACGTTACGCCTGACGATATCAGGCTGGTTCAGGCAGACACAAAGCATTGCCCGAACACCGGCGAATCCGCGGGTTCCAGATCCCACTTCGCAAACGGCAAATCCAGCATTTTAGCGGCGCAGAACCTTGCCAACGCCATGCGTAAGGAAGACGGCGCCTACCGCACCTACGATGAGATGGTCAAGGAAGGGATCCCCACCAGATACGAAGGCAACTGGGTGGCGGAAGCTGAATGGGATCATTTCAGGCTGTTGGATCCGAATACCGGCGTTGGAAGCCCGACATACGCTTACACCTACGCGCTATACATGGCAGAGGTTGAGGTGGAAGCCGCAACCGGAAAGACCACCGTCATCGGGATGACCTGCGTCGACTGGGTAGGCAGAGTCGGAAACATCCAGGCCGTAAACGGCCAAGCGTACGGCGGTATCTCTCATGCCATCGGCTTTGCGCTCAAAGAAAATTACGAGGACGTTAAAAAGCATAATAACATTTATGCCGCCGGCGTTCCCTATATCAAGGACGTTCCCGACAAGATCGACGTGATCCATATGGACGGATTTGATGAAAGAGGGCCCTTCGGTTCCTCCGGGGCATCCGAAGCCTTCCAGTCCTCCGACCACGTGGCGGTGATCAACGCCATCAACAATGCCTGCGGCGTAAGGATCTACGAACTGCCCGCATCTCCTGAGAAGGTTAAGGCCGGCATGGAAAAACTCGCTAAAGGCGAAAAGATCGAACCTCCGAAGAAGTACTTTCTGGGCTCCGATTTTTATGAAGAAATCGAAAAGATCAAGGCGAATCCGGTGTAAAAATTCCATACAAACAAAAGGGGCTGCTTCAAAGTGATTGAATAGATCACAGAGAGGCGGCCCCTCTTTCGATTGGAAAGGAAAAATCCGCTTTCGGTGTACAGAATTTCAACTTTTGGACGGAATTATGTGGCAAAACTCCGGGTTTTGCTCCATTTTACAATCAATAACGTCATTTTAGACCGAATTTCCGTCCATTACTTGAAAATCTGTACATAGTCACACAGGAAGCCCCGTATGGTTTAATTGCCGCATTCGTGGTACAATATTCTCAGATGGAAATCCGCTTTGAGAGAGCAAACAAGCCGACTTGAAAGAAGACAGGAGATTGACGTGGAGAAATATTTCAGACAATATGATACCTGCCGGCAGAATGAAAGACCCTTCTGCTCCGTCGCATGCCCTTTTCATGTGGATGTGCTTGATTTCCAGTCCAAAATGGCAAATAACAATTATAACGCCGCGTTTAAGACATTCCGGAACGCGGTGGGATTTCCCGATATTGTCGCCGCACTGTGTCCGGAATACTGCGCGTCTGTTTGCCCGAGAGGAGAAACGGACCAATCGGTACAGCTGAATCTCCTGGAAAAAACCTGCGTGGCCAGGGCCTCGAAAAAAGATCCGACGGACTATAACGTTCCTTTGAAAAACAGAAAAATCGCCGTGATCGGAGCGGGGATCAGCGGCCTTGCCTGCGCCCTTCGGCTGACTCAGAAAAAGTACGACGTAACGATTTACGAAAAGACCGGAAGGCTGGGTGGAAAGCTGTGGGACGTACTGTTCCCCGAAATCTTCCTGGAAGATATCAAACGGCAGTTTCAATTTGAAAAATACGCTCTGCATTTTAATACAGAGATCAAAAGTATAGATGAGATCCGGGATCAAGGATTTGAAGCGGTTTACGCCGCAACAGGGGGAGGCGGCTTCGATTTCGGAGCGATGAACCACGAAAACGGCCATAGTTTCATGGACGGGGGAATCGCCGTATTCGCGGGAGGGAGCCTGACCGGAAAAGATCCTGTCCGCGCCCTGGCCGATGGGCTGGATATGGCGTGGGCTGTCGAAGTCTTTCTGAAGACCGGCAGACTGGAATACCCGGAAGGGGAAAAGCCCTGCAAAGCCGTGGCCGATCCGGACAAGCTTGTGCGGACCGAAGGCGTGATCCCTACCGACAACGGCCTGTTCACCGATGCGGAAGCTGCGGCAGAAGCCGGCCGCTGTATCCGCTGTCAGTGTGACGCCTGCATGAAATACTGCGACGTTTGCGCGTATCATAATAAATGGCCCATGAGGATCCGCGACGACGTTATGGCTACCGTCGCGTTTTCCACCTCGGAATCCATGATCAAAAAAACTCCCGCCAAGCGCCTGATGAATACCTGTACCCAGTGCGGCCTTTGCGACGAGGTGTGCCCGGAGGGCATCGAAATCGGCGCCATGCTGCTGGAAGCCCGTCGAAGCCTGCACAGACAGGGGACATTGCCCGGCGCTTACCATCAGTTCTGGGTCAGGGACATGGAGTTTACCAACGGCGAATTTGCAGCCCTTGCCAGAAAAGCGCCTGAACAGGAAGCCAGGTCGGGGCAGAGGGCGATTCAGAAATACGCGTTTTTCCCCGGCTGCCAGCTTGGGGCAGCCGATCCCCGTTATGTGACGGAGCCGTACCGGTGGCTGCTGTCGAAGCAGCCGGATACCGGCCTGCTGCTCCGCTGCTGCGGTGTACCCGCCGAATGGGCCGGAAATGAGGAGATGCACGAAAGCGCAATCACCGATCTCCGCAGAGACTGGGAACAGCTGGGCAGACCGGCATTGATCTACGCCTGTCCCGCCTGCAGAAAACACCTGCAAGAGTATCTCCCGGAGATCGAGACCGTATCCCTCTATGAAATATTGGACCGATGGGGATTTAAAGCGGAAGATGGAGCCGGAAACCGGAATTTTTCAAGGAGATACAAAGAATTTTCTATCTTCGACCCCTGCACGGCAAGACATATAGAGCCCCTGGAGCAGGCGGTCAGAGCGCTTGCAAAACAGACCGGGGTTTTACTGGAAGAGCTGCCGAAAGGCGATAAGCACGGGTGCTGCGGCTATGGAGGCCATGTGTCCGAGGCAAACGCCGATTACGCCGCCTGGGTGGCAACGCGCCGCAGCGGACTGAGCGAAAATCCATATATCGCTTATTGCATCAACTGCCGCGACGTCTTTCAAGGAGAGGGAAAACCTGCCCTGCATATCCTTGATCTGCTCTTTGCTATCAACGGACTGGACGCCGCGCTTCCGAACCTGACGGAACGAAGGCGCAACAGGATCAACCTGAAAAGAATACTGCTGAAAGAAATCTGGGGAGAGGACATGGAGAAAAAACCGGAACCATGCAAATTCCGGCTGAAAATCGGAAAGGAAATCCAGGAGAAAATGAACCGGCTTAAGCTCCTGGAGGAAGATATCTGCGAGGTGCTGAAGCTTGCCGAAACCTCAAAGCGACGGACATTTGACCCGCAAAGGGGAACCTGGTCCTGTTACCGGGAACTGGGGCAGCTCACCTGCTGGGTGGAATATCGCCCGGACGGCGAAGAATTTGAAATCGTAAATGTGTATATCCACAGGATGAAGATCCAATTGGAGGGAGTCTGGAATGGAAGAAAAACAGAAATTGATCTGTGACAGATGCAAAGTTGAAATGCAGGAGTTTGAAGTCGAGTTCAGTTATCTGAACCGCTCCTTCCGCCATAAGGTTCCGCGCTGCCCTGAATGCGGGCAGGTCTATATCCCCGAGAAGCTGGCGTCCGGCCGCATGAATGACGTTGAGAAACAGCTGGAAGAAAAATAGATGAAACCAGGAGGAGAAAGATGAGCGACTTAAGACCGGGAGGATTCAGAATCACGAAAAAGGCTATGAACGCCTGGAAGCTGCCGAAAGGCTCCAAAGTTCTGGACGTCGGCTGCGGGACCGGGGAGACCTTGGAATTCCTGGAAAAGGAATATGGCTTTGCCTGCAGTGGGATCGACCTTTCCATGGCAAGGATAAAGGAGGGGAAGGACAGGGATCCCGATCTGGATATCAAATACGGGGACGGGGAGTTTCTGGACGATTTTTCCTCATTCACTTTTGACGGCGCCCTTATGGAATGCACCCTTTCCCTGATCAATCTGCCCGGCGAGGCCTTACATGAGGCCTACTGCGTGCTGAAAAAAGGCGGAAAACTCTTTATCAGCGATCTTTATGTAAAAGATCCTGATCCGGGTTTTATAGCAGCGCTACGGATCGAAGCGGAACGGCAGAACAGCAGGCCGCGCAAGGAAGGGGAATGCAATACCGACTGCGAGGACGAACATAAAAACAGGCCGGTAAGTTTCAGGGCCGACGGCAGGTTGCTCATGGAACCGCTCATGGAACAGCTTATGGAAACCGGATACCGGAATATCGCATGGGAGGACTGTTCCGCGGAGCTTAACAACTTTGTGGCGGAAAAACTCATGCAGGACGGAACGTTGGAAGGCTGCCTCTGCAAAGATGCTCTTCATCCGAAAGATAAGTTTAAAACCGGGTATTTCATGCTGACGGCGGAAAAACCTTTATGATGTCTATTCCTGGAGGGCGACTTTTTTGATATGACGCAGGTGCTTCCGCATGGTTTTTTTGGCCATACCCGGGTCATTCACCCTCAGGGCTTCAATGATCTCGGAATGGTCCTCAATGGATTGGGGGATCAGTCCTCTGTTGAAAACTTCATGAACAAAATTTTCATAACTCAGCCGGACCGCGCTCAGGGTGATCATGAGCAGTTCGTTTCCCGTGATCTTTGCCAGATAGGAATGGAATTCATAGTCGAATAACGTCAGCCTTTCAACGTCGTTCTTGCTCTTTTTCATCAAACCCACGATCCGTGCCAGTTCGGCGACGTCGGCGGCAGTGGCTTTCCTTGCCGCGTCTTCCGCAATGGCGACCTCAAGGATCTCACGGAAGTGGATGATGTTCACAGGGTCGGCGTTCTTGGCAATGATATCAAAATTCATCGCGTTTCTGGTTACTGATTCATCATTCACATAGGTACCGCTCTTCGTGCGCCGGATCAGGTTCATGGTCTCCAGCGGCGCGTATGCCTCCCTTAAAGTGCTTCTTCCGATATCCAGCCTTTTGCACAGTTCATTTTCATTGGGGAAAACATATCCTCCCGGCAGGGTACCGTCCAAAATGCCGTTTCTGAGCTTGACAAACAATTCTTCAGACATTCTTTTCCGGTTCGTGACATTCAGTTCGTCAAAAAATGCGTCGTCAGCCGGCTTGAAAGGTTGTTTTTCCATAGTGATCTCCTGTACTTTGCTTTATAAACTTGTCTGATGTAAGACTACAACTAATGTATCCCATTATTTTAATGCTGTCAATAAAATTTCCTGCAACCAGGTGATATGCCTATGCTCGAAATACAGTATTTTATAGGGGATGACGACGGACAAACCGGACCGAAATGGCATAAAAATCCATTGACATTGCGGGGATATGATACTATATTTGTAGTATGATGTCAGACATCACATTGACATAAAAAATTGCACGCAAAATTAGGAGGGGCGAAAATGAATTACCGCAGCGAAGAGAATCTAAAAGGGCTGGAAAAGGCCTTTGCGCGCTCCCTTTTCAAATCCATGGGGTACACCGACGAAGAGCTCACCGACAGGCCGATCATAGGCATCGCGAATTCCTGGAATACGCTGACGCCGGGGCATTTCAACCTGAACCAGGTCAGCGAGTTTGTAAAGAAAGGCATTTACCGGGGAGGCGGTACCGCCGTCGAATTCGGCGTTATCGGCGCCTGCGACGGCATTGCCAACGGTCACGAAGGGATGAAATACATCCTCCCGTCCAGGGAGATCATCTGCAATTCCATTGAGATCGAGGCTCAGGCTCACCGGCTGGACGCCCTCGTCCTGCTGGGCTCCTGCGACAAGATCATTCCCGGCATGCTCATGGCGGCCGCAAGGCTGAATATTCCGTCCATCATCGTCAACGGCGGCCCAATGATCGGCGGTATCGAATTTGACGGCAGGAAGACCGACGCAACTTCCGTGGACGAGGCCATCGGGATGATGAAAGCGGGAAAGATCCCGCCGGAAGAGGTGCTGTCCATTGAAAACAGCGCATGTCCCAGCTGCGGGTCCTGTGCGTTTTTGGGCACGGCCAACACCGTGGGCTGCCTGGCGGAAGCCCTGGGAATGAGCCTGACCGGCAGCGCCCTGGTGCCTGCGACCTACGCGGAGAGGCTGAGGATCGCCTATGAATCGGGGATCAAGATCTGCGAGCTGGCCGAAAAGGATATCAAGCCGAGAGACATTATGACACAAGAAGCCGTACGCAACGGTATCAAAACCACCATGGCTATCTGCGGCTCCACCAACGCGGTGCTTCACCTGAGCGCCCTCGCCTATGAAGCCGAACTGGACATGGATATCCTCGGCGAGTTTGAGCAACTGAACAAGACCACGCCTCTGATCGCAAAAGTAAATCCGTCCGCCAAATGGGACATGGAGGACTTCCATAAAGCCGGGGGGATCCCCCGCGTCATGAAAAATCTCGGAAATATAATAGATCTCAGCGCCATGACCTGCACCGGAAAAACGCTGGGGGAAAACTTATCTGAATATCAATTTCATTTTGAAGAAAACAATGAAATCATAAAAAATTTGGAAGCCCCCTTCAGTGAAACAGGAGGGATTGCCGTGCTGCGCGGAAATCTGGCTCCCGACACCGGGATCACAAAGCCCGGCGCCTTTGACAGGTCCCTGCACCATTTTGTGGGCAAAGCAAAGGTCTTTAACAGCGAAGAGGAGGCGAACGACGCAATCCTGGCAGGAAAGATCCAACACGGGGACGTGGTGGTGATCCGTTATGAGGGACCGAAAGGCGGCCCGGGAATGCGGGAAATGTATAAGGCGTTGAAGTTCCTTTACGGCATGGGCCTGAACAAGACCACCGCCCTCATCACCGACGGAAGATTCTCGGGCACGAACAACGGCTGTTTTGTGGGGCATATTTCCCCCGAGGCGGCGGAAGGCGGGCCCATCGCCATCATTGAGGACGGCGACGAAATCGAAATTGACGTTACGGCCGGAAAGCTGGAATTGCTTCTGAGCGAAGATGAGATCCGGAGCAGGCTGAAAAAGCTGGTTCCCGTGAAAAAGGAGATCCCGCGGGGCTACCTGCAGGTTTACGCGAGGCTGGCCTCCTCGGCGGACAAGGGCGCGGTCATCCTGTAAGCTTGCTGAACGACGGCGTCAGTCTGACGCCTACGGTTTCAGGTTCCGGCAAGTGAATTGCCAAAACCCGAAACCGTTCGTTCAACGATTTGAGTGCCGTGCGAACATTCGCCTTTTGCGAATCGCACATAGCCATCCAAATCGAACAAGTCGATTTGAATAAGGAGGATCCCCATTGAAATATTTCATCGATTCCAGAGTATTGAATGCCATTGACGCCTACGCTTTTCCCGGCGAATACGCCGGGGTACTGCCCTACGGCCAAG
>DATMXY010000298.1:0-4371 GCA_035561275.1 Anaerovoracaceae bacterium
GACCTGAACTATAGCTTCCTTGCAACAGTCCGGTAGGCTGCCCAGCTATTTGCTGAAGCAGCCGTACGGATGCGGTTCAGGTTCGGTTTTTTATGGTTCGGTTTGTTCGGTTTATTCAGGTAAATACAGTTTATTGAAAACTGCCCTTATCCGGCTAGAACAGCGGATCCATTGTGAAAGCAGGGTGCTGTTTCTCTTCGAGGAACGGCAGTATCTCCTCCGTGGAAGTCCCGATGGTCTCGTCGGCGATCTTGTCGACGAAATCGCCGCCAAGTCCCTGTTCCTCGGCAATTTTGGTCATTTCGGCGCGGAGGGTTTCTTTCAGGACCTTCGGCATCCAGACGATCCTGGCAATGCCGCCGTCCGCTATGATGAATTTTTTACTGATGATATATCGCTTGCCGATGCCCATGAAGCCGGGGGACTGCACGCCGCCGCCCACGGAACCGGCAAGGGTTGAGAAGGTCATGCCGCACGGCGTCATGCCGGTATGCTCTCTCGTGGTCACCATCAGGCCGTTGGCCTCCGGTACGATGGCCATGATCGCCTCGAAACAGCCGCAGGAGCTCATGGGCAGTTCCATCAGCGTATACAATGCCACTTCTTCCACGGACTTGTTGGATGCGCTGTAAACAAACTCATTGAGACTTCTCCAGATGCCCTTTTCTTCGTCGATGACGCCTTCCTTCTGAAGCGGCTGGTTCGGACCGGTGGGCGTGATCTCATAGGAAGCTTTGGCGTCCAGCCAGCTGACCGCTCCGCAGAGGCCCACGCGTTCCGGCGTAACCACACAGACGTGGTTCGGCGCGAAGGACTGACAGAGCAGGCAGGAATAAAATTCATCCACGGATTCGTCCGTCAGGCCGCCCAGGCGTTCGTCCCTTGCACGATAGGATTCCCTGGCGTCGAGGATCTTCTCGTTCACCAGCTTCTCATCGGTGTAGATGACGACTTCCACACGGTCTACGATAGCGGGGAATTCCGATTTATATTTCGCTATGAGGATCTCTCCGAAATCCTTGATCTTAAAGCCTTTTTCCTTTGCGTCCTTGCTGATTCTAAGCCAGGCCAGATCTCTCTGGGCGACGTGCCACAGGCCTTCGCCGTAATTGATGAAGTAGTGGACCCTGCGTTCCAGCACTCCTTCAAAGTCGGGCTGCATCTTTCTGCCGTATATTTTGATATAGATCCCGAGGGGCAGCACCGCGCCCTCCTCGACGTCGTCGATCTCGGGGCCGATGACGGTGATCTTTCCGTCTTCGATCTCGTCGGGGCCGACCATCTTGACATGTTCAAAGGCGGTGGATTTTCCGCCGCCGAATTCAACATAGGCGTCGGCTTTTCTGATTACTTCCCCTTCAAAAGCAGGCCCAATGGTGATGGGCACGGGGATATCCACGATCTTGATCTTGATCCCCCTGAGTTCCAGGGCGTAGGCCACCATCTTGTCGTAGTCGGAAAAATGGACGTACCAATCCGGCACCTCTTCCTCCAGGGGCTGGTCGGTGATGGTGGGAAAGCCCAGCATGATGGCGCCGAATTCCGCGGCGATCCTGACTTCATCCTGATCTCCCAGCGCCAGAACGAAAGCGCGGACGCGTTTTCTCTGATAAATAAGCTGTTCCGGTTTATTCCCCGGAGCGATGCCGCCGAAGGCCAGACCGCTGCGCAGGGCGAAGTTGACGGCGTGGATGGCCTGGGTGAAGTTCCCCAGCGGGAACGCGATATAGTCGATGCCCAGCTTTACGTTCTCTTCCAGCAGCTGTTCGATGATCTCATTGGTAAGCATCAGCATGATGCCTTTACTCTGCAGGTCCTTGATCAGCTTGGCAGCGGTCTTGCTGTCCGGCGCTTTTCCAATGATGACTGCAAAGCCCGGGATCGTGAAGTCGACGAGCTGAATCCCGTATTTTCTTAAAACAGGGTCTGTAAGGAAACCGGTCCAGGGTTCCACGTGAGGGTTGTTTCCGTTGAGATAGCGCAGGGATTCGATGATCTCAGCGGCGTAAAACGCGGCTTCGCCGTTGGCCTTCGCTCCGTCCAGAGTCAGGTCCTGTCTGACCTTTGTCATTCTGATCCGGTTCAGAATCGGAACCAGATCCTTCAATGTACCGACGTCCTCGCCGCTCAGGGCGGTGATGACGGGAAGCTTATACGCCGTATCAGGATAAGCGACAGGGGTGTTTTCCCCGTGTTCGCGGATCGCCTGGGACAGCAGTATTTCTGCATAGCTGGTGGCTATGACGGCTCCTTCATAAGCCTGCGTAAATAATTGCTTTGACATGTTCTCCCCTCCTATCCTTCATAACCCTGATCCGGTTTGCTGTCGTACTTCTCTGCCGCAATTTTATGGATACGGAGCTTCCATGCCCGTTTTTCAAGTCTGTCATAAAGCTTTTCCGCAGCTTTGACGGGATCCGTTTCAAATATGAAATATCCTCCGAAGACGTCCCTGGCGATCTTGGTGGTGACTCCGTATACCAGCTCGCTGCCCTCCAGCGGAGGCAGGACGCCGACATGGCAAGGAATGCCCATGGTGATGACCCAGGACCCGATGGAGATGGCCTTTTCCGACATGGCTTCCGGCGCGCTTGCCACGAAGGGCAGCTGGGGGACCGGGATGTTCATGTTTTTCGCCATGCTTCCCCACAGGCGGGCGATCCTGGAATTATCCACGCAGGAGCCCATATGGAATACGAGAGGCAGTCCGGCGTTCAATCCGGAGTTTTCTTCCAGCCTCTTGATAAATGCTTTGAGTCCGGGACCGGCGTAGGCTTCCACGCCTTCCGAGGAAAGCAGCCCGGCTTTTGCCAGGGCGCCTGCGGCGCATCCGGTGGACACAAGGAACACATCCTGCTTCGCCAGTTCCTGCGCGATGGTGATGGTGGCGTGGTCGTGTATGGTCCTCTGGTTGTTGCAGCCGGCGAATGCGCAGACGCCTTTGATTTCGCCTGCCTCAATGGCGTCTGTCAGGACACTGATGGGATTATCGGGATTGATTTTTCCGAAAAGGTCCATCAGGGCTTCATAGGAGAAGCCGCCTACAACCTGTTTTTTTAGTTGGGGTATTTTCACGAGCTCCGGCCTGCGCTTACCGTATTGGGCAATGGCCAGCCGGACGATTTTCTTTGCGTCGTCCATGGCCGTTTCTTCGTCGAATCCGATATGTACGGAACCGGGAACCTTGGAAATGTTCGAGGTAGTTACCAGCATGGTATGGAAGCAGTTGCAGAGGTCCTTGACGCCCGGGGCGATACATTGTACGTCCATGATCATCGCATCCAGCGCCCCCGTCATGATGACCAGCTCCTGGGAGCCGAAATTCGAAGCGGTGGGAACGCCCTCCCTCATAAGTACTTCATTGCCCGTACAGCAGATACCGACAAGATTGATCCCCTTGGCGCCGGCAGAGACGGCTTCCTTTTCCAGCTCTCTGGCCGCATAGACCACCATCTGGCTCAGCAGCGGATTGTGTCCGTGAACCGCGATATTGACTTTATCGGCATCCAGAACGCCGAGATTCGCCTCCGTCAGTACCGGAGCAGGCGTTCCGAAGAGCACGTCCGTGAGATCGGTGGCCAGGTACATTCCTGTATAGTCCGCCAGCGCGGCCTTCAGACCGCCGAAGATGATGTTGACAGGGTCTGCGTCGGTACCCATGTGGGTTTGGTGCATCAACTGGGTGACCGATCTGTCGATGGCAGTGGGCGCGATGGACGTATGCTTGAACTTCAGCCTGCGCTCCTCATCGATGGTGGTATCCAGCCAGGTACATGGCTCGCTGTTATATTTCCCGAAATCTTCCAACGCTTTGATGGCCACATCTTTGGCAATGTCCGCCGCGTCTCTCCCCTCGGTGGCAACGCCGATGCGTTCCGCAACCTGAAGCAGCTTTTTTGTATCCGTTATTTTATAGTCTTTGGTATGGCCTTCCGCCGTATGCAGAAGCGTATATGCGATTTCCCTTCCGTGGTCGGAATGGGCCGAAGCGCCGCCGGCGATATACCTTACGATGTTCCTTGCGACGATGGTAAACGCCGTGGCTCCGCAGATGCCCTTATCCTGGCCCGCCCTCGAAGGAATGATCCTGCACGGCCCCTGAATACAGATGCGGCAGCAGATCCCGGTAAGCCCGAACTTACATTGAGGCTGCTGTGCCTTATACCTGTCCCAGGAGGTCAGAATCTGCGCTTCGCTTGCAGCCGTCAGCATTTCCGCCGCCGCTGGGTCAACTGTCCTTTTTTCCAGTTCCGCTGTTGACATATTCGATACCTCCATGATATTTTGTCACTCTTCCTGAATAACTTTTGCAATTGCTGTTTTCCGCCGCAGTTTCTTACTGTCCGGCTTTCGCTTTATTTACAATTTTAT
>DATMXY010000299.1:0-2095 GCA_035561275.1 Anaerovoracaceae bacterium
GTAAATGATACGGACCTGCCATTCGGCAGGTCCGCACCGTTTATAACTCCTTCAGCCATTCCGAAGGGTCGGCGTCGCTGGGCATCCTCCAGTCCCCCCTGGGGGACAGGCTGACCGAGCCCACCTTCGGGCCGTCGGGGATACAGCTCCGCTTGAACTGCTGGGCGAAAAACCTCCTGTAAAAGACGGTAAGCCATTTCTTGATAAACTCTTCCGAATATTCGTCCGCGAAGGTCGTCTTAGCGATATAAAGCAGCTTTTTCGGCGACATTCCGTAACGAATCGTATAAAACGTAAAGAAATCATGCAGGATGTAGGGGCCGACGGTTTCCTCCGTCTTTTGTGCGATTTCCCCTTCCTCGTCGGGCGGAAGCAGCTCCGGTGAAATGGGCGTGTCCATGATATCCTGCAGCGTTTGACGCAGCAGGGCGTTATCGGAGCTGAAGCTCTTTTCTTCCGTCGGGCCGGAAAGCCGGTTGTCCATGACCCATTTGATCACGAAGCGGACCAGGGTTTTCGGAACGCTGGCGTTGACGCCGTACATGGACATATGATCCCCGTTGTAGGTGCTCCAGCCCAGGGCGGTCTCGGAAAGATCGCCCGTCCCCACGACAAGCCCCCCCTCCTTGTTGGCAACGTCCATGAGGATCTGCGTCCGCTCTCTCGCCTGGGAGTTTTCATAGGTGACATCATGCCGGTCAGGATCGTGCCCGATATCGCTGAAGTGCTGGAGAACGGCGTCGCGGATAGGGATCTCGCGCATATCGGCGCCCAGCAGCTTCATGATGGTCTGTGCGTTGTTATAGGTTTTGCCGGTGGTTCCGAAGCCGGGCATAGTGACGGCAACGATATCCTTCGGATCCTTACCGATCAGCTTGAAGGTCTCGGCGCATACCAGCAGCGCCAGAGTGGAGTCAAGCCCGCCGGAAATGCCTAAAACAGCCTTTTTGGAATTTGTATGCTCCATCCGCTTTGCAAGGCCTGCGGACTGTATGCTGAAGATTTCCCTGCACCTCTGGTCCACCGTGGCCGGATCCGCAGGTACAAAGGGATTTTTCTCATATTTCCTTTTCAGCGCATCCTTCTCGGGATCCAGCATTCTGATCGGAGTAAGAGGAACTTCCGTAAAATCAATGATACCGTATGCCGAAGTTGACTCCTCGAAATTCTGGCCGTAAGTTCTTTCATATTTCAGCCGCTCATAGTCCAGATCGCCGTAGATGATGGTGCTTTTTCTCTCAAACAAGTCGCTTTCCGCAAGGATACCTCCGTTTTCCGCAATGAGGTTGTGCCCGCCGAAAACAAGGTCGGTGGTGGATTCGTGGACGCCTGATGAGGCGTAAATATAGCCGCAGATATTTTTGGCGCTGTCCATGGAGACAAGCTTTTGCCTGTAGTCTGATTTTGCGACGGTTTCATTGCTGGCGGACGGGTTCAGGATGATGTGGGCCCCGTTCAGGGCGAGGAACGAACCCGGGGTGATGGGAACCCAGAGGTCCTCGCAGACCTCGATACCCAGCTTCAGTTCATTTTCGCCGTCGACGAACATGAGGTGGCCGAATGGAACCTCATAGCCAAACAGGTGGACGGACCTGACGCGGTCGGATATTCTGATGCCCGACGCGAACCATCGCGCTTCATAAAATTCTTTATAATTGGGTAAAAACATCTTTGGAACGACGCCCTTGACCTTTCCGCCCTGCATGAGAGCCGCGCAGTTATAAAGATTGTTTTCGAGCCTCATGTAAAAGCCGGCGACGACGGCGGCGGAAAGCTTCGCCGTCGCGTCCGCGACCTTCTTCAGACATTCCATGGATTTGCTATATAAGAATTCCTGGTAGAACAAATCTCCGCAGGAATAACCGGTAATGCAGAGTTCGGGGAAAAGGATGATTCCGGCCCCGCTTTTATCCGCCTCCTGTGCGCATTTTATGATTTCGTCCGAATTGAATTCCGGGTTGGCCACCCTGAGCACCGGTGTGACGGCGGCGGCCCGGACAAGTCCTAATTTCTTCATAGTTTTCCTCCTATGTGGGGCATGTCGCCCTTTAAATCTATTATAAACAAATAATGTAAAAAACAAAAGCGGATAAAA
>DATMXY010000300.1:0-2953 GCA_035561275.1 Anaerovoracaceae bacterium
CCCATCCCTTCCTTCGCGTTTACTTACATACCTTTCTTCCTCGGTGCTCCGGCCATTTTCACAGCTTGTAATTCCAGCCGCGCCTATGCTTTGAGACGCCAGGGAGGAAAGTTCCGTCAGAAAGATCTCCAGCGCCCCGGCGTTTTCTTCTTCCCCTGCGGACAGTTTATCCTCGCCGACAGAATACTCCCACTGCCAGCGGTCGTCCTTATGATCGTATCTGCAAATTTCCGTCATTCTGATTTCCCCTGTTTTTCTGTTCAATCCCAGTTCGTAAATGCTTTTCAGGCGCTTATGGCTTTTATTTTTTAATTGGATAAAATGAAAGATATAGTCAAAGCTCGCAGCGACCTTCCTCGCTGTGCTGTCCAGATCTCCCCCAAGGCTCTTGATGATTTCAAATGCCACGTCATAGGGGAAATCCAGGGGCTCACGGCTGTGGAACGTTATTTTCATTCTTCTGGTCCCTTTGCTTGCGATTTTGACGGCGGTGTCCAGGGCAATGCCGTCGCGGGCTTCCGCCAGAATAAAGTAATCCGCGTCGCTTCTCAGAAGATTCTTCGAAAGATGCTTCAATTTCTCGTTGTCGGCGATCAGCTGGACAATTGGCGCTTCCGGCATCAGGGCATGGATGGGGATCTCAGGATCGGTCTCCACCATAACTCCCTCCAGGTTTGGGTCTTCATAACTTTGCCACGTTGACAGGAAGGTTGTTTTCGCCGACCTGACGGCGCCCGTAAAAGCTACATTGTATCCCAACTGCACCATGGCTTTGAACAGTGGGATCGAATTTGCCGGGATCGTCCCCCTGGCCGCCTGCTCTTCAAAGCTGTAATTCGGTATGATATACCTCCGGAAGATGATAACGTCCTGTCCGCTTTTCGTCATACCGCCGCCGAAGATCGTCACCCTGGTGCCGTCCAGCATATATACCTCGTGGGTTTCCTTATCCAGCCTTTCCTCCGGCGTCAGAAGCAGGAACGCCCTGATCATCTGCTCCCTTCTGTCCTTTGATATGATCTGGGGTTTCAGCCGCATCCGCCCTTCTTCAAGGAAGTAGATCCGGTCTCCGATGATCTTAGCCGAACTGCTTTCTCTGTATTTCTCCCAGAACCATTCCGAAACGCCGGCAAGACCCCAGTTTTCCTGGTAGATCCCGTCTTCCAGGCTTTTATACCAACCGGGATACGAGGAATGCTCCGCGCCGTACTTCTTTATAAGCTGGCGTATCCTGCTCTTGAAGTAAGAAACCTCGTTTTCATATCCGATGATGGCCTTCTTCTGGATCCGCAGGGCAGAATCAAGGTTTTCCGTTCCGTCTTCCCATTCCCTGAGGAACTCCGCATTGACCCGGCGGCATAGCTTTTGAAAGTCCAGCCCCTGCTGTCCGTCTTCCTTGTTTCTGGATTTTAAGTAGTCGTCTAGATAAAACTTTTCCATCTGCTTTTCCTTTGTCTCTGGATTTCCGGCAGCCCCGCCTGATTCAGGATATAGTTTGCCGCCGCCGTGACGTCCTGGCGGTAGACTTCGTTTTTATACTCCAGCAGCGTCCTGTAATCGGTCTCGGCCTGCCGGGAATAGCCCGCCGAATCGATTTTCAGGAATTTTCCCTTGCCGGCTTCCATTCTGCCTGCTAGGTAAGACACGTCATAGGGATCCTGTTGGTAATACTTGTTGATGATGAAAAGCGAAATGTCGACGCCCAAATCATCAAACAATTTTCTGTTCCTCTCGTATCTTCTGACTGCCGATTCCTGTTGGGTCGTGACGAAGAGCACTTCCCCGGATACGGTCAGGGTGCCTGCTGCAAGCCCGTTGTCCAATTCATTCCCGCTGTCCGCTATGACCAGGTCGAATTCCGGCGCGATCTCTTCCAGAAGGTATTTCGCCGCATCCGGGTGATAATAGCGGGTTTCCGCTTCATTTGAAATCCCTGCCATGATATAAAAGTTTCCCCTGTGGGTGCAGCTCTTCAGAAAGTCTTCTCCGCTGATCATCCTGTTGTCGATATGAAATTTCAGCGTATCGACGCCTGCGGGCGCTTCCCTGAAGAATTCGGCGCTCTCCCGCCCGTTCATGGCAATCAGCAGGATTTTCAGGCCCGGGTTGCTTTCGGAAATGATCTCCGCAACGGACTGGGCGACCATTGTCGTTCCCACCTTGTGGTCCGCTCCGTGAAAGGTAAAAAGGTTATGTATCAATACGATCCCCCCTCTGAACGATGATCAAAGCCGCCGGAGTGGTTCCGTCTGCGCCGCTGACCCGGTTTACAAGCTCTTCGTATTCCCGGAAGGTGGTGATGATCTCGATATGGTCGATGACGGATGTGCTGTCCGGCCTTTCCAGAATGCTGCTCCCGGTATTCCCGGCGCCGGTTCCCCCCACCTCTGTTCCCGCGTCTTTCACTTCCCGTTCCGCCTCATCCTTCACATAGGCGACCCGGAAGGTTCCCAGCAGGCCCACGCCGCTGCTGCCGTAAATGTCTACGGCGTCGCCCCGCCGCAAAGCGCTGCTCCGCATGGCGATCCACCCCGGGTCGATCACGAATATCGACTCGTCCTGTTCCAGGTAAAACGTATCGTCCCGGAAGTAATCCATTATAATCTGGCCGTTTTTCGCAATCAGCTGCGCTGCTACCTTACCCTGGATGAGATCCAAATCTCTGGGGACGAGGGCGCCCTCGAGCAGACCTGTTTTAGGAACTCCTTTTGCGGTAAGCATGGCGCCGGTTACAAGCGCCCCTTTATGGATTTCTTCCTTCGCAACCAGCACCTCCTCCGTCGTGATTGTCTCCCGGCCCTTCCATTCCCAGAGAAACAGGCCCGCAAGAGATAACAGAATCAGCAGGATCCCCAGGACCGGTCTCAATTTGCGCATAGGTCCCACTCCTTTCAAACCGGCCTGCCCGATTTTAATATCGGACATATAGCCATCTATATTTACCATTATATGG
>DATMXY010000301.1:0-5360 GCA_035561275.1 Anaerovoracaceae bacterium
GTAATTATTTTGATTATATCGGTATTTTCCTTTTAATACAACAATAAAAATCAGTAGAGCAAACAGGAGGAGGGAATTGCAACTGTCCTGTTTGCTCTACGTTCCTATTGAATCATTCAATTCATATTTTGAGGCGCAACCGGCTAAGCCGCCGCCTTGCCCTCCGTATCGGCATTTTCTTTGACCTGCCTGCTGTCGGCGCTTAAATCCACCTTTGCATATCTCTGCAGTACTTCGATTCCGATGGCGACCACAAGGATGATGCCCTTGACCACCATCTGCCAGTAATCGTTGACGCCGATGATCGTCAGGCCGTTAAAGAGGACATTGATCACGAGAACGCCAAGGATCGCCTGATATATTTTACCGTGACCCCCGAGGAGCAGCACGCCGCCGAGCACGCATGCCGTAATGCTGTCGAAAGCAAAGGTGCCGCCCGTGTTGGCGGTGGCGGTCATCGTGCGCGACATGAGGATGATTGCGCCCAAACCGATAAAAACTCCGGCCAGAGCGTGCGTGAGAATACTGTATTTTACAACGTCTATACCGGCAAGGTAGGCGGCTTCACGGTTGCCTCCAATGGCGTAGATATATCTGCCAAAATAAGTTTTCGAAAGAATAAACCCGGATATTACGGCGCATACGGCAAAGATGACGATGATGCTGGGAATTTTCCCGAAAATCAGAAATTGGGAAATGTTTCTGAACTCACTGGGGAAACCGTAAAGCGTGGAGGCGCCGTTTGAAAGATAACAGATCCCCGACCAGACGTACATGGTGGCCATGGACACGACGAAAACAAAGGTGTGGAGCACTTCCGCCAGGATAGAATTCAGGACGCCTGTCAAAGCCCCGATCAGCAGCCCGGAAATGATCACAAGCCAGACGCTGACTCCCGCCAGCAGCATTTTCCCGCATACGATCGAGATAAAAGCAACCCGCGCGCCAATGGAGATATCGATCTGACCCGTTATAAGAATAAGAGTCATGCCGCAGGACAGGACCCCAATGACGCTGGCCTGTTTCAGAATATTATAGAATGTGACGCTTGTAAAAAAATTTTCCGGATCAATCAGGGAGAAAGTAGCGATCAATATGGCAAGAAGCGCAAACATACCGTATTTCTTCCAATAAATCAGAAACCTGTTCATATCATCATTCACCTTTCTTTTTAATTAGCAAGGCCGGAGGCCATAGTCAGGATGCGCTCCTGATCGAATTCTGCGCACGTAAGGATACCCATTTGCCTGCCTTCGCACAGCACTACGATCCGATCCGACAGGCCGATTACCTCTTCCATTTCAGACGAAACCATAATGACCGATTTTCCTTCGTTGACCATCCGGCGGATCAGCTCGTACATCTCCTGCTTTGCGCCCACGTCGATGCCGCGGGTCGGTTCGTCGAAAATCATGATTTCCGCGTCCATGGCAAGAACCTTGGATACGACGACCTTCTGCTGATTGCCGCCGGAGAGGTTTGCAACAAGCTGCTCGATGCTCGGAGTCTTTGTCTTCAGTCTGGCGGTATATTCAAGGGCAAGCTCGTTTTCCTTTTTCTGATCGACGATGAATCCCCAGCGCAGCAGCTTTTTTCTGATACAACCGATCGCGGTATTCCATTTTATCGTCATATCCAGGAAGACGCCGTTTCTCTTTCTGTCCTCCGGTATCAGCCCAATGCCTTTTTTCAGCGCCTCTTTTGTGTTCCTGATCTTAGCTTCCCTGCCGCTCAGGAAGATCTTTCCGCCGGTCGCTTTTGCAGCGCCGTACAGGAGCATCATCGTCTCCGTTCTTCCACATCCGAGCAGCCCCGCAAAGCCCAGGATCTCGCCCTTGTGGAGCGTGAAGCTGATATCCCTGACGCCGTTTCCCGTAAGGTTCTCGACCCGGAGAACCTCTTCTCCGATCGGCTTTTCTCTTTCCGGATAACTCTCGCGAAGTTCCCGTCCTACCATGAATTTTATGATTTCTTTTATGTTCGTCTCCGCCACGTTCAGCGTCGTTATGTACTGTCCGTCGCGCATGATGCTGACCCGGTCGGCAAGCTCGAAGATTTCCCCCAGCCGGTGGGAGATATAGATGATGGTTATCCCCTGCTCTTTCAGTTTCCGGACTATGCCGAACATCTGCGCCACTTCGGATTTCGTCAGCGGCGCGGAGGGTTCGTCCATGATCAGCAGCTTGATATCCTTTACAAGTGACCGCGTGATTTCAACGATTTGCTGGTGCCCGACCGTAAGCCCCGAAACAATCTGTTCCGGCGGTATTCTGACGCCTATTTTCTCCATTGCCTGGGCCGCCCGTCTGTTCATCTCCTTGAAATCCACAGTTATTGCGTTGCCGTAATAGTTGCCAAGGAAGATATTCTCCGCCACGGAAAGCGCGGGAACCAAATTGAACTCCTGATAGATGACTCCGATGCCGATATGCGCCGACAGCTTCGGGTCCAGGTGGGCATACTTCTTTCCGTCAAAGCAGATCGCGCCTTCGTCGGGCACGATCGCCCCCGATATCGCCTTGATGAGCGTCGATTTCCCCGTGCCGTTTTCGCCGACGATGGCATGGATCTCGCCTCTTTTTACATTGATGCTGACATGATCGAGGGCGACGACACCGGGATAGGTTTTTTTCAGATCCACGATTTCCAGAATATTATCCGAAATATTATCCGACATCACATAATTCCTTTCCGCCCGTATTCATATGCTGGAATAAAGAATGCTCAGCATCCTGGGCTTGATCAGCTCTGTCGGGCTGTTGATCGTATGCTGCGCGACAAAGTAGGAAAGTCCGATGCTGGGGTCGATCAGCACCTGGGCTCCGCCGATCCCCCCCCAGTAGAAGGCGGTTTCCGGGACCAGCGTACATGCGGCGGCGGAATCGGTTATCATGGCGACGCCGAGTCCGTAGCCGGTGCCTTCGGAATATCCCGCATCCCGGAAATCGGTTTGGCTTTTCCCGTTCAGACGGTTCTTCCGCATAAGATCTATGGTATTTTTCGCCAGTATCCTCTCGCCGTTTGCCGCGACGCCCCCGCATGCAAGGGCGTCGGCGAACAGGATATAGTCCTCCGCAGTCGTGATCAGCCCACCGCCGCCGCTCTCGTGCCGGGAGCCGGCCGCCCCGATGCAATCGCCCGCAATCCGGGAGACCTGCTTCGTATCGGCGTCGTACTGGTATTGCGGGGCCAGCCTGCCGCGTTTCTCCTCCGGCAGGACAAACCCCGAATCCTTCATTCCAAGGGGATCAAAAATATTTTTTTTCAGATATTCTCCAAAAGAAATTCCGGAGACGAATTCTATGACCGCTCCCAGTACGTCATGGCAATAGCTGTAATTCCAACCCTCGCCGGGCTCGAAGAGCAGCGGTTCCTTTGCGAGCGCTCTTACAAAATCCCTGGTGCCGAAATTTCTCCCGGTTTCGGCGATAAGCTTCCGCATTTCCGGAGTATCCAGTTCATAGCTTAGCCCCGCGGTCATGGTGAAAAGGTCGACGATCCTGATGTGCCGCTGCGCGGGAAAGATGGAGAAGGTACCCTTTTTAACTTTCATGTCTCTGAATTCCGGCAGATACTCATAAAGGGGATCAGTGAGCGTAAGCCTCCCGCCTTCTATGAGCTGCATGGCGGCGGTACAGGTGACGATCTTTGTGGCTGAATAGATATTGTAAATGGCGTCGGGAGAGACTGGGATACGGTTTTCGATATCGGAGCAGCCTGCCGTATGACGGAAGATCTCCTGATGGTCCCTGTATATGGTACAGTCGATGCCCGAAACGCCAAGCGGAGGGATCACTGTATCCATAAGAAGTCTGAGTTCGTTTAAGCTGGTGGTCATGAAATTCCTCCCTCTATTTGGGGGTATAATACTTGGTAATGTTTTCGGGAGTCACGGTCACGTAGTAGCTTGAGAGACCGGTTCCGAGCCAGTCGAAGTCCTCTTTATCGAACTCGATGAGCTTCTCCTGCTTTGCCGCGCCCACGAGTATGGGAAGCAGCTCCCGGAGCGCTTCTCCGCTCTGATTGTGGTCGATGAACGTGGAGCCCTGCACACAGCCGTCCGGACCGTCTTTGCTCATCAGGGCGCAGACGGCTCCCGTTGCGTCAAAGCCCCAGAGACTGAGATATTCCGAGGGCTTATAAACGCCGCTGGTGACGGCCTGGTAGGCGCCGGTAACGTCGTTATCGATCTGTGTAAGAATGACCTCGACCTCCGGATGACTGGTAAGAAGCGTTTCTGTCTGTGTCAGGCAGGCGGCTTCGCCATTGGCGGCATACTCCTGAATCAAAGAAAATCTTCCGTCTTCCTCAAGAACGTCCAGCGCGCCCTGGATCCGCTGATATTGCTCAGAGCCCTGCGGGTTCATATACACGGCTACGGGGATCGTATCCAGGGTGTCGAAATAATCGGAGTTAGCGTCTACGTAATCGACGATGGACTTGCCCATAACCGTTCCGCAGGAATAATAAGAGGTACCGAGGTAGTAGTGCCCGCTGCCGGTATTGGGAGAAAACGCATAGGAAAGAATCGGTACATGATAGGTGTTCCAGATATCTTCCAGGAGCGGGGTAATGGCGGACGGCGTGATGGGGTAGAGCACGACAATATCGTATTTTCCGGAAGCGAGCTCTGTTTCTAGAGTGGAAATAAGACTTGCGTCGGAATACTCGGGCGGCCCCATGAGATCCATATGTATCCCTGCCTCTTCCATCATCGGCTGCCATACGGCGTAGGAGTCCGTGAAATATTCGGCAGCGGTCGTGCAGACGAGATAAAGGACGTTGATTTCGCCTTGATCTTTGTATTCCTTGTATTTTTCCAGAAACGGTATTGCAGTATATACAGTCTCCGCAGCATTCTGGACATTGCCCGTTTTACTGGCCTCGCCGTTTTTACTGCCGGCGCAGGCCGCCAGGCTGAAAAGCATCATAAGGACCAGAAGTAATGCAAGAATCTTTTTCATTTTGATTTCCTCTCCTTTTCATTATTTACCGCATACGCGGCATAAGACTCAGCGAATATTTTTCTGGGTTACGCAAATGATTCATCCGATCTGTTGCTATTGTTACATTATCATCCGGCAAGGTTAATGTCAAGCAATAATTGGTCAATTATTCGGCGATAAAAATGGATTTTGTATAATTTCAGATATTTTTTATTTATAAACCGTTAAAGCGAACGCTCCTGTTCAGGAACCCGCGGCGGGGATTATTGCGGGAATACCTCCTGGTGCGGAGTTCGGATACAGGTGCGGCAACCCGGCCATCGCAGGAAATCCGTATGATAACACAGGCATAATAAAGGTATGTTCGGGAATACGGCACTTTTTGTTTTTTGCAGGTTAAATAGAGGTTAAATA
>DATMXY010000302.1:0-2239 GCA_035561275.1 Anaerovoracaceae bacterium
TCCTCCCATGGTTTGATGAAAAAGCATAATTCCCTGCTCATATTTGAAACGATATTAAAATACGGCCCCATAACAAAGAAGGAATTAAAAGAAAGGACGAATCTGAGCTGGGGAACTATTTCCACGGTAACCTCCGCCCTGCTGGACAAAAAAATACTGACGGAAGAAAAAAAGCTGGAACATATCCCGGGCCGTAATCCCATCGATCTGGACATCTGTCAAAGCGACCACCTGATTGTCGGAATCGATATCAATATTGACAAAATATCCATTGTGCTCAGCGATACCAAATGCCGCACCATTTTCGAAACCTATGAAACGATCGAAAAGTATGAAATCAACGCCATCCTGAATGCCATTGACCGGGGCATAAAAAGCATGGCCGACTACGCAGGCGGAATGCAAAAAATCACCGGGATCGGCATTGCGCTTCCCGGCAACATGAATACCTTAACAGGCATATGGGAATACAACTATACGTTCGGTGAACACATTAATTTCCCGATCATAGAGGAGTTGAGCAAAAAATACAACTGTTATGTCTGCGCGGACCACGACCCCAATTGCATTGCACTCGCCGAGCAGTATGCCGGCGTGGCCAGGGATTTCAGCAATTTTTTAATGATCCGACTGTCGTCCGGAATCGGCATGGGCATCGTGCTTAACGGAAAGATTTTCCGAGGAGCATATGAAAACGCAGGGCAGTTCGGGCATATCTGCGTATCCAGGAACGGACCGCTCTGCAAATGCGGAAAGACCGGCTGCCTTGAGACTTATGTATCCATAAAAGCGATTGAGAGAACGGCGATGACGGTTGCTCAAAGCAGCCGTATCCCGACGGTTTTGGATAAAAAAGAGCCCCTCGTATTAGCCGACGTCCTGGAAGCGGCCCGCCTCGGAGACGCCGCCGCAAGGGATATCCTTCTCACGGCGGCCGGTCACCTTGGGATTGCGCTCGCCAACATTGTCAACATATTAAACCCGGAAGCCGTGATCCTGTGGGGTGAACTCAGCATGGACGAGGATGATTTCGTAAGCCATGTGCGCAAAACAATCTTTAACAATACCGCCGACAATAACGGCATGGTTGTAAAGGCGTCCGAAGTCGGAGCAAAGGGCGCCGCGGTCGGCGCCGCCGCACTCGTCATGCAGGACATTCTGAGCGGGAAACATCCGTTGCTCGACTTATGATTTGGTTTGAAACACCGAAAAAAAATGCCCCGGACTTTGTTATGAAACAAATCCGGGACATTTTTCCGACTTCGGTTAGTTATTATGGTAGATCTCAGCCGCAAACGACATGAGCCGCAGGTACTCCGCGTATAAACCGTCGTAAAGCGCTTCCGTCTCTTTGATACATTGGCGGCTGCCTGAAATATTTACGACAGGCAGCCGGTCAACCGGAACTCCCGTCATGATCATGGCAAGCATGGCGCAGCCGATCGTCGTGGCCTCTGCGGTCTCCGCGGCCAATACGGGCAGTTTTGTGATATCTGAACGGATTTGCAGCCACTGACTGCTTTTGGAGCCGCCACCGATGGATATCACCTTATCGATGTGAACTCCGCTGTTCCCCGCAAGCTCCAGTATCCTCCTGAGCGTAAAACCGTTTGCCTCCATGATTGCTTTATAGATATGCTCCGCCCTGTGAACCGGCCGGATGCCGACCATTGTTCCCTTCATTTCAGAATCCCAGAAAGGGGTTCTTTCCCCCAGCAGCGTGGGTATGAATTTCAGACCTTCGCATCCCGCAGGTACTTTTTCTATGGACCGGTTCATTTCATCGACAGCGCGCTTATCATCCATCACGTTGTGAATCAGCCAGTCGACTGTTCCGCCGAACATTCCCGTAGGCCCTCCGATCAGCCAAAGGCCGGGAATCACATGGGGATTCACAATCAGGCTCAGAGAGCTTTCCAGTCTGCATTCATCGCTGATCGCAAAGGTAACGTCGGTCGTCCCCATTACGCTGACCGCCATATCCTTTTTAACACCTCCGGCGCCCAATATCCCGACAGACCCGTCGGAACCGCCCCCTGCCACAGGGGTGTTCACAGGGATCCCCAATTCATTGGATATTTCCTTTTTTACAAGCCCCACTCTTTCATAAGACCTGATAAGCCCCGGCAATTTTTCGCCGTCGACCTCCGCCATGGAAATCAATTCCCTGCTCCAGGTCCCCTGATGGATGTCATAGATCATCGTATAGCTGGCGAAAGTATGGTCGATGGCGTATTCG
>DATMXY010000303.1:0-8491 GCA_035561275.1 Anaerovoracaceae bacterium
AGGAGATACTGATATGGATCCAAGAATTAAAAAACTGGCCGATGTTCTGGTACACTATTCCTGCAGTGTGCAAAAAGGCGAAAAGGTCCTGATATCTTATGAGGGGGACAGCACAAAGCCCCTTGCCAAACAGCTTGTGAAAGAGGTCTACGCTTCCGGAGGGCTGCCATACGTAGAGATCCGCGATTCTTCCCTGACCCGGGAGATCCTTTTAAACTGCCAGGACGACCAGCTTGCGTTTATGAACGATTATCTGCTGAAGCAGATGCAGGGCATGAACGCCTATATCGCCATACGCGCCAGCGACAATACCTCGGAGCTTTCCGACGTCCCTTCCGCAAGGATGAATATGTACAACAAAGCCCTGCGGCCGGTGCTCGATTACAGAGTAAACCACACCAAATGGGTGGTTTTGAGATATCCCAACAACGCCATGGCCCAGCTTGCCAATATGAGCCTGGAAGCCTTCGAAAACTTCTATTACGACGTCTGCACGCTGGATTATAAGAAGATGTCCGAAGCCATGGATCCCCTGGTGGACCTGATGAATCGGACCGACAAGGTCAGGCTTACAGGCAAAGGTACCGATCTGACCTTCTCCATCAAGGGCATCCCCGCAATCAAATGCGACGGCGAAAAGAATATCCCCGACGGCGAGGTCTACACCGCGCCGGTCCGGGACTCCATGAACGGGATCATATCCTATAATACGCCCTCTGAAGAACATGGATTCACCTACGACAATATCGTATTTGAGGTAAAAGACGGAAAGATCGTCAAGGCGGCGTCCAACGACGATGAAAGGATCAACGAACTGTTAAATACCGACGAAAGCGCACGCTATTTCGGCGAGTTCGCCATCGGCGTCAACCCGTATATCCTCAACCCCATGAAGGACACCCTCTTCGACGAGAAAATCGCGGGGAGCATCCACCTGACCCCGGGCGCTTCCTATGAAGACGCCTTCAACGGCAACAAGTCGGCGATCCACTGGGATCTGGTCTTTATCCAGAGGCCGGAATACGGCGGCGGGGAAATGTGGTTCGACGACGTACTGGTCAGGAAGGAAGGCCTTTTCGTCCTTCCTGAGCTGCTGGGTCTGAATCCCGAAAATCTTAAATAGCATCATAAAAAATCACCTTAAAGGTGATTTTTTTCTTGAACGACGGTGTCCCCTATTACGGCGCCTGCCTATTCAATCGTGGTTACGTACCGGTGGAAAATTTCGACGTCGACACATCTCGCTTCCGCTGTCTCCTGCCTGACCCTCAGCTCCTTGACAAGCTTCGCGAGGCAGTAATCCATCGGCATCATGCCCTGTTTGATATTCGTCTGCAGTATGTTGTCGATCTGATGATGCTTCCCTTCTCTGATCAGGTTCCGGGCGGCATCGTTGACCAGCAGGATCTCAAAGGCGGGGATGATCTCGATTCCGTCCGCCGACAAAAGCAGCTGCTGGCAGACAATGGCCTGCAGGATGGTGGCAAGCTGGGTCCTGACCTGGTGCTGCTGATGGGGCGGGAACGAATCGATGACGCGGTCTATGGTCTGGGCCGCCGTCACGGTATGTACGGTGGACATTACAAAGTGCCCTGTTTCTGCCGCGGAGATGGCGGTGGAAATTGTTTCCAGGTCGCGCATCTCGCCTACCAGGATAACGTCCGGGTCCTCTCTCAGGGCGGCCCGCAGGGCTCCGGCAAAGCTGTCCGTATCGGTCCCCACTTCCCTTTGGTTGATGATGCTCCGCTTATGCTGGTGCAGGTACTCGATGGGCTCTTCGATGGTGATCACGTGGCAGTTCCTGTTTTCATTGATGTGCCCTACCATCGCCGCTAGCGTCGTCGACTTTCCGGAACCTGTCGGCCCGGTGATCAGAACCATTCCTCTCGGCTTTAACGCCACGGACTTCAGGACCTCCGGTATCCTCATCTCTTCGAAGCTGGGGATATTGGAATTGATGCGCCGCATCGCGGCGGCGCTGAAATTCCTCTGACGGAACACATTCACCCTGTAACGGCTCATGCCGGGCAGCGAATAGGCAAAGTCAACCTGTCCTGTTTCTTCAAAGACCGCCTTTTTCTCTTCGGTCATCAGCAAGCCACAAATGGCTTCCGTGTCTTCCGGCGTGAGCAGAGCCTCCCCCGCGCCGCGCAGCGTCCCCTTCACTCTCAATACAGGCGGCTTCCCGACGGTGAAATGGACGTCCGACGCCCTCACCTCTTCCGCTTTTTTCAGGATTTCATTCAAATCGTAAGACATCTCCCGGTTCCTTCCCTTTCTTCTTTCTTCTATATCTTTTAACGCTGTGTGTTATCTTCAATACTTTAACGTCTTATCCTTCATACACCTTACCCTTCATTTACTATCCTTCCACGCTGTAGGTCACCTTCAGCATTTCCTCAACGGTCGTAACGCCGTCAAGGACCAGCTGCGCGCAGCTGTCCCTCAGGGTGGTGGTCCCCTGCCTGATTGCAGTCTGGGTAATTTGATCGGTGGTGGCGCCGCGGTTGATCAGATCACGGATTTCCCGCGTAATAACGATGATTTCATGGATTCCGGTACGTCCCTTGTATCCGGAGAAATTACAAGCCGCGCAGCCTTCCCCTTTATACAGCGGAGCCGGTTCTTTCATCCTCAGCGCAAGCATATCGCTGTGGGACGGGCGGTAAGGCGTTTTGCACCTGGGGCAGATGTTGCGGACAAGCCGCTGCGCGATGACGCCCACCAGGGAGGAGGATACGAGATACGGCTCGATCCCCATGTCCACAAGCCTGGCGACGGAGGACGCCGCGTCGTTGGTATGTATTGTACTGAGCACCAGATGTCCTGTAATGGAGGCTCTGATGGCGATCTGCGCGGTTTCACCGTCGCGGATCTCACCGATCATGATGATGTCGGGGTCCTGCCTCAGGATGGACCGGAGCCCGTTGGCGAAGGTCAGGCCTGCCTTGGCGTTTACCTGGACCTGGCTGATTCCGTCCAGCTTGTATTCCACCGGGTCTTCCACGGTGATGATGTTGATGTCCGGCTTATTTACTTCACTCAGCAGGGAATAAAGCGTCGTTGTCTTTCCGGAACCCGTGGGGCCCGATACCAGAATGATGCCGTTAGGGCTTTTGGTGATCTTATCGAACAGGATGTTGTTGGATTCCGAAATCCCGAGCTGGTCGCGGGAAAGCGCTCCGGACGATCCGCCCAGCACACGGATAACGACCTTTTCTCCATAGACGGTGGGCAGAATGGAAATACGAAGGTCGATGCTCACGCCGTCGAGTTCCATTTCCACACGGCCGTCCTGCGGGATGCGCTTTTCGGCGATGTCCATTCCTCCCATGATCTTGATACGGGTGATCATGGCGGAATGCGCCGCCATGGCAGACGCCATGACCTCCTGAAGCTGCCCGTCGATGCGGAACCGGATCTTCAGATTTGACACCGTGGGCTCGATATGGATGTCGCTGGCGCCGGACTTGACCGCGTGTTTCAGGATGGAGTTGATGAGCCGCACGACGGGCGCGTTAGCTACCTCCGAAGCTGAAATTTCCGTCAGGCTTGCCAGATTGATACTGTTGTATTCCTTCTTTAAATCCTCGAAGGCCTTTTCCGCCATCTCGCTGCCGTAATAGCGGTCAATGGCGTTTACGATGTCTTTTTTCGGGCTGATGACCAGGGACACTTCCATCCCGGATGAATTCCTGACGTCGTCAACAGCATAGAAATTCAGTGGATCCGGGATGGCGACGGTCAAGGTCTTTTTATCTTTCTTGATCGGGATCATGGAATGTTTTTTCGCCAGCACTTCCGGGATCAGCGAAAGAGCGTCCTTCGCGATTACCGTTTCGGTCAGGTCCACATAAGGTACGTGGAAATGAAACTCCAGGGCTTTGTAGAGCGTCTTTTCATCGATAAATCCGAGCTCGATCAGCATGTCGCCCAGAACCGTCCCCTTCTGCTTTGATACGTCCAGAGCCTGCTGCAGCTGCTCTTCCGTGATCGACCCCGCTTCAATCAGTATTTCTCCCAGTCTTTTATTCTTGGTGATCATCTTTCTTCTCCATCTTGTAAAATTGTTATAACTCTGGTAAAATGATATAAAAATAGAAAAATAAACAATATCCCTAGCACGTCAGAAACCTGCTGCAGAACTGACGTGGCCGCTTAATTATTCAGCTGGAGGTAAACCCCTATGTTTCCGATCCTTTTTTCAGCTCTGGTCATCATTCTCGGTCTTATGATCGGAAGCTTTCTGAACGTGTGCATCTATCGCATCCCCCTTGGCCGCACCGTTGTGAAAGGCCGTTCCTATTGCACTTCCTGCGGAAATCTGATTCCCTGGTACTGCAATATCCCCGTATTGAGCTATCTCTTCCTGCTGGGCCGCTGCAAAAACTGCCGGGAACCGATCTCTCCCATTTACCCTGCCGTTGAACTCCTGAACGCCCTGCTCACTTACAGCGCGTTTCTTCATTTCGGATATACTCTGTCGGCGGTCTTCGCGTCCGCGTTTTTCTCGGCTCTCATCGTCGTTTCTTTCATCGACTTAAAGCATCAGATCATTCCGGACGGCCTGGTGATTTTCACTTTGATCCTCGGCGTCCTGAACGCGGCCTGGCATACAGTGGGCCTGTCCGAGCCCTGGTACACCTTCGTGATCGGCGTCGCGGCCGCCTCCCTTCCCCTGTTCCTGCTGGGAATGGTTTTTCCCGACGGCCTCGGCGGCGGAGACGTGAAGCTGATGGCGGCGGCGGGCCTTTTCATGGGCTGGAAACTGATCCTTATGGCCCTGTTTTTCGGAAATTTCCTGGCGCTCTTCTATGTGATCGTCCGGATGCTCCGGGGAAAGTTCGAACGAGGCAACCCGATCCCCTACGGTCCATTTCTTTCGGCGGGTATGATCGTCTGCCTGCTCGCCGGGGACCGCCTGATCGAAATTTATCTCAAGTCCCTGTCGCTGTTCTGATTACCTGCCACCATTCTGATCCTTTTTTATTCCAGATTCATCCGGCGGAAATCGGGCACAAGGCCCAGCCCGATCTCCATTAATTCCTTTATGTAAAGCTTGTCGACGCCTTCATAGCGGAGCAGGAGGCACACGTCTTCCTTATTTTCAATAATATGGTCCCGCGCCGATATCCTTGGCTCGTCTTTCTTCAGAAACGAGGGCTGATATCCGAATTCCTTCCATTTTTTGATCTCACGGTTAAAATCATCTTTGAGATAAAAATACGAGTGGGGATCGTCCGGGAAATCTGCTATGACGACCTGGTCAAAATCCATCACAAGGGCCGGCGTTCCTTCCATTTCATAACACCGCCGCACCTTTTCGTAAAACAGGCTCAGCGTCTTATATTTGCCCGGAAAGCCAAGGGTATGAAGTTTCAGGCGGTGGCAGAAGCACCACTGGGAAAATTTCCGCTTCGCTTCCCCGGAATACCCTCCCCATTTCCCGGATTGTGAAGGTTCGCTCAGGCGTCTCAGGACCGCCTCGTTTACCCCGTTGGAAGGATCCAGGACGTCAAAGGAAAGAATATGGTTTGTTACCGCCTCGACGATCTGCTCTTCCGGCGCGTTTTCGATCAGATAAACCAGATGCCCGGCATTTTTCAAAAGCAGCGGATATCCGGCGTCTTCCAGGCACCGGCGGCGGATTTCAAGCGCATAGGGGGTTTCTTCCCCGATTTCGTAGACCTGAAAAAGCCTGTCCAGCTCAAAAATCTCTTCCCGGAATATGGTTTTGATCCCGGGAATGTAATCTTCCTGCTTTCCGAAATGCCAGAAAAACCTGCCCAGTTCCGGATGCTGCCTCCTCCTGTCCGCTTCCTCCGCAAATTTTCTGATCAGAAACTTCAGTGCGTCTGAATGATATTCAACCTGATAAAGGTTAAAAATAAGGTTGATGAGCCTGGGAGAAAAACGGCTCGTCAGGATGGAACCGACCCGCTCCCAATCCTCCCCCGGTTCCAGGGAAGGGAAATCCATGATCAGAGCTTCCAGCTCCTTTCCCGAAAGCGACGCGCCGTATGAGTCGGCGTACTCTTCACCGACCTCCGCCGCCGACTCGGTAACCCCCTCAGGGAGCCGGTCCCGTTCCACATAAGGAAACTCCCGGAACGCGAAAAACTTTTCGCTTATTTGTTTCAGCGCAGTGCGCAACTGTGTCTTTTCATTCATTTTAGTTTACCCGTCTTATCTTTGATACCTGTGTTACTGCCATTCTCTTTCCATTCGGTTAACTGTATCTTCCGGCTTTGATGCTTGCCGGCAGATTTTCCACCGCGTCGGCAATGCTTTCCACCGTGTTGGCGATCCGTCCGGCCAGCTCCGCGAAACCCTTGTCAAAGTCGCTTATGGTCATCTGCACGCCTTCTTTGATCTTCTCATTGAATTCCGACACGGAAACCTTGAGATTCTGCGACAGATCCGCGACGTCCATATTGATTTCCTTGGCGTAAAGCCCCATGCTTCTTGCCTGCTCGTCGAAGGACAAAAGCAATGTCGCCGTCTGGTCCTTATACTGCGACAAGATCGAACTGTTTTCGTCCACAGACGTCTTCAGCATGACGCCCACATCCTCCGACAAACGGGTGATGAGACCCTGGATCTGATAGTCCATTTCATCCATCATCCGCTGGACGGAATCCTCACGCCTTGTGAAAAAGGCCTCGTAATCACTGCGGAGGGCCTGGGCCTGGACCGTCAGGTCTTCAATGGCCTTGGCATTGTCCGCCACCGCGCCGGTAATACCGGAAGCGATGTACTTGCCGGCGCCGGCCATGGCTTCCTCCATCCGTTCCGTAATAGCGGCCACCAATACGCCAAAGCTTTGCTGCGCCTTATGGTTTTCCTGGGCGATCGTCAGCGTCTCCTGAGCGAAGCGTTCCGCCTGCACGCGGAAATTGTCCGTGATCTTCAACATATTCTTTTCATGCTCGTTGATCTTCTCTCTGTTCTCCAGTTCAAACCGGTAAAACTCGTCCGCGTGGTTCAGCACTTCTGCGGAACCGCCGAGAATCTCTTTCAGATTCTGCATGAAGTCAAAGAAGGTCTGCATATTTTTCGAAAGAAGACCATTCAGGGATTCGATCCGCTCCTGATAAAGCGTATTCTGCTCTTCCATGCGGTTCTGGTACTGGGCGAGCGCGCCCGCTATGCCGTTCATGCGGATTTCAAGCGTATCGGCAAGCCGTGCCGCAAAGCTGTCCGTAAGCTCTTTGACGCCTGTCTCCTGCTTTTCGACGACCTGCGCGAGCGTTCCGGCCAGCAAATCCCGGATGCCCTCGAGGGACGGTACGATATACCCGTCCGTCATCTCCCGTATCCCGTTCTGAACCGCAGGTACCACGCCTTCGCTGCCGAGTTCGTTGACCGCCTGGACAAGCTTTTCCGTATCTTTCGAAAAAGCTGTAGCCATCTCTCTCGTATCACGGGAGAAAGCCGATACCATCTGCATTGTATTCTGGGAAACCGCGGCGGACATCTGATCCGTATTCTGGGAAAAAACGGTTGCCATCTGCTGGGTATTCAGGGAGAATGACGCGATCATCTGCTCGGTTTTATCGGAAAGGCCGATCGTAAGCTGCTCGGTCTTCTCCGAAAAGCCGGCGACCAGGTTTTCGGATTTATGGGAAAGATCCGTGATCGCCTGCTCCGACTTTTTCGAAAGGTCGGCGATCATCTGCTCGGATTTCTGGGAGAAAACCGCCATCGCCTGCTCGGTGTTCTGGGAAAAAGCGATCAGCATTTTCTCCGACACTGTTTCAAAGGCCTTCTGGCTCTTGCTGCTGGCTTCCACAAGCAGAGCGGGTCCCGCCAGGGCGTCCGCCGTGGGGATCACCATATCAAAGGTAAAGAGAAAGCGCTGAAACGCGATCAGCGTACTGTTGTGTACCAGTATGTCGACTCCGGCGAATACAAGTATCCCGACAAGAATCAGGCCCGCCGGCGCCATGCCTGCATTCAGGGACGCGTCGCTGACGGAGCCGTGCATAAGCCGGTCGATCACCCGCGGAAACACCACCGACAGCAGCGTCAATACAATGGAAAGGCTATAGATCATTTTTACCGTACGCCTATGAGCCGGGACGGTGATCAGGGCGTCCTCATGGAAGAACGTGCCCGCCTCCGGTATGATCCCCCCCGTATATCTGCGCTCCGCCTGATTCATCATTTTGCGCCAGGCGCCTTCAAACTCTATTGTGGCAAATTCCAGCGCGGCGTCGTCCAGAGCGTTCAGGTTTTCCGTTTTAGACTCCGAAAACCCCTCCGCACAATCGCGGAGCTGTTTAAATGTCAGTTTTAAATTTCTCAGCACTCCCCAGTCGTACTTGACATAAAAGGCGATCCACATCGCTATTCCCGCAAGGAGAGGTATGTAAGCAAACACCATCGCGATTGGGTTAATTCGCCAAAATTCAGTAAATACGTCGATCATCAGTTAAAATCCCCCTCGAATCTACACTTGACAAAGTTTGTTTTATTATCGATTTTAGTC
>DATMXY010000304.1:0-7746 GCA_035561275.1 Anaerovoracaceae bacterium
TTTATAGGCTTTACTTTTCTCATCAGCCTTGCTATACTTGTTTCTAACAGAATATTACACATTTTAGTGGAACATAATATGAACAAATGTTAAGGCGAGACTGTAAAAAGGAGGAAAGGTAATGTTAGACGATTTAAAAAAAGAAGTGCTCCGAATTGCATGCCAGGCGGAAGAATACGGCCTTTGCCATCATGGCGGAGGTAATTTCAGCATGATGGACAGGAACGAGAATCTGATTGCGATTACTCCGCATGCCGAATGTCGTTTTGATCTCAGCTACGAAGACATATTGCTTATTGACCCCGACGGGAATATCGTAGAAAACATCGGAGGCTTACACCCAAGCAGCGAGACCATCGTACATACCTCAGTTCTAAAAGCGCGTCCTGATATCAATGCCGTCTGCCATACGCATGCAAAAAATGCGGCGACATTTGCCGTTTTAAACAGAGAAATCAAACCGGTCCTCCTTGAAGCGCTGTTCTATGGCGGAGTATGCCGCGTCGCGCCCTTTCAGCTTCCCGGTACGCCCGAGCTTGCAAAGTCTGTAGTCGACGGGCTGGCAGGGACCCATGCCGTTATTTTACAGAAGCACGGTCTGTTGACGGTGGGAAAAAGTATTTATGACGCGTATCTGAAATCCATTTATGTTGAAGAGGTCGGAGAAATCAATCTCAAGATCGCCAATATCGTCGGTTATGAAAATATCGACCAGATACCCTACGATCAAGTCGATTATTTATTGAAGAATATGGGGATGAGAGCATGAAAAAAATTAAATTCTATAACCCGGAGGATATCCGAGTGGTTGAAACAGAAATTCCTGTTCCGGGGCCCGGCGAGGTTGTGGTCCGCAATCAGGTTACTCTCACCTGCGGCACGGATGTTAAAATTTATAAAAGAGGTTACCGGTACGACCCTCCCTTTGATATGGGACACGAGGCTTCCGGGATTGTGCATGCTGTAGGCGAGGGCGTTAATAAATTTAAACCGGGGGACCGCGTGGTTGCCCACAATTCGGCTCCGTGCAACAAATGCTACTACTGTAAAAAAGGTCAGCATTCCATGTGCGCCGATTTTCTTTTCAACAATTTTGAAAACGGCGCATACGCCGAATATCAAAAAATTCCCGCACGGATCGTAGAGCAGAATATGTTCCGTTTGCCGGAAAGCATGAGCTATAAACAAGCCGCTCTGACGGAGCCGCTGGCCTGCGCCTTGTATGGAACGTCCCTAACGCCCATCGAGCTCGGCGATACCGTGTGTGTGAATGGCTGCGGGCCTATCGGGCTCATGTTTGTGCGGATGTGCTATTTGCGCGGCGCCAGAGTCATCGCCTGTGATATGTCTGATGTAAGGCTTGAAGTGGCGAAAAAGCTGGGCGCGGCCGAAACGGTGAACATCAATGCCGTATCGGATCAGGCCGCTGCGGTAAGAGCGCTTACCGAGGGCGGAAGAGGCGTCGACGCGGCGATAGAAGCGGTAGGTTTGCCTGAAGTATGGAACATTGCCATCAACATGGTGCGTCCCGGAGGATTTGTTTTGTGCTTCGGAGGCACCAAAAATGGCCTGTCAGTTCCTATCGATACGACAAAGCTTCATTATGAGCAGATCACCGTCAAAGGAGTGTTTCACACGACCCCGCTGCATGTCAACGCGGCTTTTGAGATGCTGAAGATGAATTCCATCAGCGCCGACGATTTTGTACAGAATGAATATGAAATCGACGATACGGAAAAAGCTCTCCTGGAGCATGCCAGCGGCTGCGTAATCAAAAACGCTATCGTCTACGGATGAGCGGGATGCGGTTGAAATGTTTATTAGTTGGTAGTTTTCAAAAATAACGGTACGGGGGGGAACGCGATGGCACAAGCTGTTTATGAAGATCTAGTTTTTTATGATTTCGAAGCGAAAGACGCGGAGGATGTGATCCGGAAGCTGGGAGCGCATCTGGAGAAAAATGGATTTGTCAAGGATACATATATCGACGCTGTTGCGGTCAGGGAAAAGGAATATCCCACCGGGCTCAATCTGGACGGCGCCGCGGTAGCGATGCCCCATACGTCCGGAACTCACGTGATCAAACCTGCGGTGCTTATCGCCAGATTGAAGGATCCGGTAACATTCCTACATATGGGCGATTCGGACACTCGGGTAAACGCGGAATTCATATTTATGATGGCCATACTTGATCCCAACGATCAGATTTTATTGCTGCAGAAAATGATGCAGGTATTTACCGATAAACAAATCTTATCTGAGTTTGTCGCAGCCGATAACAGAGAGACATTATCTGCTGTTGCTCAAAAATTTATCCAGATGTAATGAGTTCTCGGATGAGAGCGGAAAGGAGGTTCAAATATGAAGAAAGCAAAAATTCTGTGTGTCTGCGGATCAGGCGTCGTAAGCTCTTCCATGATTGCCGCCAAACTTAAGGAGAAATTGAAAGAAAGAGGTTATGACGTTGATACTTACGAAACAAGTCCGCCGTCGGTGGAAACTGCCCTGTCTACCGGAACCTTTGACATCATTGCCTGCATAAGCCCTGTGATCGGGGAGTTCGGCGTGCCGAAGGTGAACGCAGTCGGCATGCTCACAGGTATTTCGGAAGATCAGGTCATTGAGGATTGCATCAAAATCTTAGAAGCAAAATAAGCTGTCTGAATCGGGGCAAACAATGTTTGCCGTCATTATTATTTAATAAGAGTAAGGAGGATAATAATGGACATTGGTAGTTTTTTTCAATCTCTAAGTAATGTCTTTTCGACACTGGGCGCCGCAGTTTTCGTTCCGCTGATGCTTTTTATCATAGCGAAAGCCATGGGTGTAAGCGGGAAAAAGGCTTTTAATTCCGCCCTGCTTTGCGGTGTCGGACTCACGGGCTTTAACCTGGTCATCAACAGTTACGGAGGAATCATTGCTCCGGCCGTTCAAAAGATGGTTGATAACACTGGCGTCAATCTGCCGGTGCTTGACACGGGATGGCAATCCACGGCGGTAATCGCTTATTCTACAACAGTGGGCCTTGTATTCATCGGGATCGCCATTTTGCTTCAGGTCGTCCTGTTCTTTGTAAAATGGACGAACGTTTTTATGGCAAGCGATCTTTGGAATAACTATTCCTTTATGGTATGGGGCTCAATGCTGTATGCTGTGACCGGTAATATGTGGCTTGCATTAGGCCTGATGATATTGCAGAATCTTTATGTGCTTCTGTTCAGTGAAGCGGCGGCGAAACGCTGGTCTACCCATTACGGTTATCCCAACTGCTGCATGACTGCTCCTCATCATCTGGAATCGCTTCCTTTTGCAATACTTATGAATATTTTATTGGGGAAGATCGGCTTCAATAAGATTAAGCTTGATGCGGCCAGCTTGCAGAAAAAATTCGGGCTTCTGGGCGAGCCGATGTTTGTAGGGCTCGTAGTCGGCGCCCTGATCGGTGTGCTGGGTTACTGGAACGCATTGAACCAGATGTCTTCATGGGGTGTGATCACCTCCACCGCTATTTCAACGGCTGCCGTTATGGCTGTGTTCCCCCGGGTTGCATCCATCTTCGCGTCGGCGTTTACATCCCTGACGGACGCTTATAAGTCAAAAGCGGCAAAAAGCGGGCAGGGCCGTGTGTGGTACCTTTCCATTAATGATGCTGCCGGATACGGCGAAGCCAATACTCTGGTAACCGGTATCATACTTATGCCCATCATGCTGTTCCTGGCGTTCATCCTTCCCGGAAATGAAATATTGCCGATGATCGACCTGGTCGCGTTACCCTACATGGTGGAAGTGTTCGTTTGCGTGTCCCACGGGAACATCGCAAAGAGTGTCGTTACCGGAGCGGTATGGTTCAGCGCCGGTTTGATCATCGCGACACAGTTCGCCCCGATCTTTACCGATGTTGCTTTGGGCGCGGGATTCCAGCTGGAGCAGACAGGCGTTTATATCATGAGCATGGGTATTATGTGCCATCCGCTGCTAGCCGGATTGTTCCTTGCTTTCCTGAGTGAGAATCCGATTCTCATCGCTCTTGTTGTCGTGATTTATTTTGCTCTTTATGTCTGGTTCAAAAAGTTCGGAAGCAGGCTGGTGGACTACCTCGAAAATTATGGCATGGAGGAAGCGAAGGCAGCGGCTTAAAAACGGACGCCGCCGATATCTGCATAATGTAAATGGAAATTCTATTCAAGCGACCGTTGATGGCGTCAACGGTCGCTTGATGGTGAATCGCATATGGCGATTCAAAGCGGGCAGATCGCAAACAAAACGGAGAAAAGAAATGTTGGATTTTTTATATAAAGATGAACTGAACATTGTCGTGGTTGGAGATATTCGGTTGACACCGGACAGAATCGAGCAAGCGCTGGTCAATTCTCCCGTAAAGTTCAAGAATATCAAAAAGGTATTTTGGGGATCGACAGTCGACGAGGACTGGTTTTCAATAAAGCAGCTGAATATTGAATGTAATGGCCCCGAAGCGGAAGCTTATGCGAAGGACCTTGACGCTGCCGTCCCAGATGCGGATGTACTGATCAGTCATATGTGCCCGATTCCCCGCAGTCTGCTTGAAAAGGGAAAGAACTTACGGGCGGTGTTATCCTGCCGCGGCGGTCTAGAAAATATTGACGTAAAAGCTGCCTGCGACCTGGGTATACCGGTTGTAAACGTGATCCGCAATGCCGTTTCCGTAGCGGAATTCGCCGTGGGGCTGATCCTTTCCGTCACGCGGAATATTGCCTCTTCGCACCATTTGATCATGGGAGGCGTCTGGGAGCGCAACTTCCCGAATTCGGACTGTATTCCGACGCTGGAGGATTTAAAAGTGGGGCTTGCCGGTCTGGGAAACATAGGGATTGAACTTGCGAAACGACTGAAAGCGTTAGGCGTGCCGCTGCTTGCGTATGAACCGTATCCTGACTGGCCGAGGCTGGAACGCAACGGTCTGGGCGATATTGAAATGGTACCCACGCTGGAAGATCTGTTCAGGCAGAGTGATCTTATTTCCCTGCATTTACGGCTTACGGAGGAGACCAGGGGAATCATCGATTCAAAATATTTTTCCCTGATGAAGCCCGCCGCGTACTTTATGAACACAGCCCGGGGTGGCCTTGTGAATCAGGATGATTTGGTTCAGGCGCTTCGCGAACAGCGGATCGCGGGCGCGGCGCTGGATGTTTTCGATTCGGAGCCGCTGAGAAAGGACGCCGGCTTTGATGGATTGAACAACGTAACGCTCACCTCCCATCTGGCCGGGACAACGTTTACCGCATTGGCCAACGCTCCGGTCCAATTGCTCAGGGAAGTTGACAAGATCGTTCGGATGGATGCGGTGGAACGTATTGTCAACTATAAGCAGCTTAATTTATAATGTAATTGCGCTTCAATCTGCACCGTGAGGAGAGAAACTATGGAGAAATGTGTATTCTGCGGAAAATCTGTACCTGATAATCCCTTGGAGATCCGGATAAAAAATACCGTATTGAACGCATGCACCGAGGAATGCCTGGCGGCGGCCGACGAATATTTTGCGAAAGACAGAAGGTATAAAATGCTGTTATACATGATCATTCTGGCTGCGGCGGTGGTTATATTGATTACCGCGCTTACAAACGGAGGCAGCGACATGTTCGCAGCCCACGTCATGCAGATCATTGTCGGGTTGGCGTTTGTTATTTTCCCCTATCCGGTTTCGGTACTGAATACTTATAAAAACTGCCCGATTGTTACCGTAATGAAAGGAAGCCGTATTGCCGGCTGGGTCCTGGCCCTGTCGGGGCTGGCGTTTGTCTTATTTATATGATAAAAACAGATCCCATTAATGGCATTCGCTTTTTGATAGGATTTGAATATAAAATTTGCATATTGCTACGTAAAGTAGCAATTTTTTTATTTATGACATCCAAAGTTGCTTGTATTGGCTCGGTTGATTTGCAATAATGCAGACAAAAGGAGTTGATATAAAATGGATTTCAATCAAAAATTGAAAGCCCTGAGAAAACAGGCGGGCTTGTCTCAGGAAGAGCTGGCGGAAAAAATCAGCGTATCGAGGCAGGCCATCACCAAATGGGAAACGGACAACGGTCTGCCGGACATTGAGAATCTAATCCAGATCGCCAGGCTGTTCAAGGTTTCCCTTGACGATCTGCTGGTTTATGAGACGGTAAAGGAAACAGAGAAAGAATATATCTATGAAAGCGTTACAGAATACGACGTCGACGGCACAAAACATTTCGACATCAATACGGGAGGCGCCCATACGGTCTGCGTCGGAACAAACGAAAGAGAAAAGATCCGTGTAAGGCTGGCGTCGAATACCCTTGCGAATATTGAAAAAGCCTTCAAAGTGAAAATAGATGAGGAAAAAACAAAACTTGATATTGACGTAAAGCATAATAATGTTTATACCGAAGCGCAGGCTAAGGAATTTCTGCATATCTTTATTGAACTTCCGCCGCAGATCGCCCATGGGGAATTGATGGCGATCGCCGCCGGGATCTGCATCAACGGGCTGTCCGCCGAAATCTTTGAGGTGGACGGAAAATTCAGCAAAGTAAAAATAAATGGATTTTCGGGAAGCCTCGAACTGAATTCCGCCCTGGATATGGATATCCGATGCGAAGCATTTGCCGGGAGGCTCGAAGTCAATCAGGCATTCTCAACTTCGGTTTTAAATATACCAAAAGGGGTCCGCTATAATGTGTTGAAGAAAGGACGCGTCAGCAGGATTTCATTTACAAGGGACCATATCCCCTTTGTCCACGAAAATACGGCGGATGCGGAGAATGTGATCGAAGTAAGAGGCACGCGCGCCGAGTTGATCATCAATGAATACAGCGCCGTCGATAAAAATGGGGGTAATGAAAATGAGCAATTATAAATACAGGCCCCATGCGTTTTTCATCTATACCTTTGTATTTACGTGGATATTTTGGGGGATCTCTATCTTTGACAGCATCTTTTATCCCGACCATTTGGGGTTTGCGATCTTTCTGTCCCTTGGGCTTTTTGTCCCGTCGGTGGTGGCCGTCCTGATGGTCCGAAGGTCGAAAAGTCAGGTCTTAAAGCAGGATTTCAAAGAAAAACTGATCCGTATGAAACGGATCAATTTCCCGAATATCTTTGCGGGATCGGTGGCCTTTGCCCTGGTGATTTTCCTGTCCATTTTGATATCGCTGCCGTTCGGGGGATTGACGGACCAGTTTTCTTTCGTGGCGGGGTTTTCCTTCTCCATTGCCGGGTCCCCGACTCTGATCCTGCTGATCTTGACGGCGATCCTTGAAGAGCTCGGCTGGAAAGGCTACGCGGAGGACGCCATTGCCGACAGGACTAACTGGTTCAACGTATCGCTGATCTTTGGCATACTCTGGTCCTTATGGCATCTGCCCCTGGTTTTTATTGCCGACACGTATCACAGCATGATCCTGGAAATGAATGTATGGTATGCGGTCAATTTCTATGTCAGTATTATCCCGGCGAGTTTCTTCTTTACGTGGATCTATCTGAAAAGCAACAGAAGCATCATTCCTTGCATTATCGTCCACTTTGTTTTCAATATCCTTCAGGAAGAGGTGGCGATGACGCAGACCACCAAGTGCATCGAAACGGCAGTATTCTGCGTTCTAACGGCGGTCATCGTCCTGACGAATAAGGAGATGTTTTTCGGGAGAAGCCATATCGGGAATGTCATGAGGGAAATCACAGCCGATGTTTCCGGCCGGGACCGGGGATGAACTAATAGAAAGGCGGAAA